>DAISKN010000214.1:0-9958 GCA_036820975.1 Acidobacteriota bacterium
AGTCGCGCCTCTACCGTGAGAGCGTCGATCGCGACTGGATGCGGTCGGCGGAGCTTGGCGTGACGGGAGTCCCCACTTTCGTCATGAGCGGGCGGGGGCTGGTCGGCGCACAGCCTTATCCCGTGCTGGAAGAGCTCGTGCTCGCGGCGGGCGCGAGGCGCCGCTGACGGACAAGTACCGCCCCAGAATCCTCTTCATCGAGAACCGCGCCTCACGAGAGACTGAACGCCAGCTTCAGTTCTTCTGGTAAGGTGTGAACTATATTGTTATCGGTGCCCACCAAAACACTTCCCCGGATCGATCTCCACCGCCATCTCGACGGGAACCTCCGCCTCGAGACCGTGCTCGACCTCGCCCGCCGGCATCGGGTGAATCTTCCCGCCGACGACGTCGAAGGATTGCGTCCTCATCTGCAGATCCGGGAGCCGGAACCGGATCTTCCGGCGTTCATCGCCAAGGTCGAGTTGATGGTGAGCGTCCTCGGCGACGAGGAGGCGTGCCGCCGCGTCGCCTATGAGAACGTCGAGGACGCCTCGCGTGAGGGGCTCGCGCACGTCGAGCTCCGATTCAGTCCTCTGTTCATGGCGCGCGCCCACGGGCTCGAGCCGGAGCGGGTGGTGGCCGCGGTCGTCGAGGGAGCGGAGGAGGGCGCGCGCGCTTTCGGCGTTTCCATGAAGCTCATCGGCATCCTCAGTCGCACGTTCGGGCCCGAAGCCGCCACTGTCGAGCTCGAAGCGATTCTCGCGCACAAGGAGCACATCACGGCGCTCGATCTCGCGGGCGACGAGGCGAAGTGGCCGGGCGAGCACTTCGTTCCGCATTTCCGGCGCGGTCGGGACGCCGGATTTCGCATCACCGTCCATGCGGGTGAAGCCGCGGGCGCCGGAAGCGTGTGGCAGGCGATTCGCGAGCTCGGGGCGGAGCGGCTCGGCCATGCGGTGCGCGCCGCCGAGGACTCCGCGCTCCTCGATTACCTCGCGAAGCACGAGATCGGGATCGAATCCTGCCTCACGAGCAACGTCCAGACCCGAACCGTACCGAGCTACGAGAAGCACCCGCTTGCGCTCTTTCTCGAGCGAGGTCTCCTGGCCTCGATCAACACCGACGACCCGTCGATCAGCGGAATCGACCTCGCTCACGAGCTCACCCTCGCCGCGGAGGCCGCGGGTCTTTCCGAAAGCGGCATCCGGCAGGCGCAGCGAAACGCGGTAGCCACCGCGTTTCTGTCGGCGGAAGAGAAACGGAACCTCCTCGCCCAAAGTCGCGCTTAGTCGACGACGGGCCATTCCTGCTGCGCGGCGTCGTGAGTTCGGACTAAGATATCGCTCCCCGGCGCAGCCGACGCGCGCAGGGAGCAAGATGGAGGTCTTCGCATGAGACGGCAGCAACCCATTTTCGGACTCGCAGCGATCGCCGCCCTCCTCGCGGCTTTCGTTGGGCTCGGAACCGCCGAGAGCCAGACCCAGCCCCCTCCTCCGATCGTCCAGCCGGGACCTCCCGGCGAGGCGGGTCGGCTGATCTCGGCGGCGGACGCCTCCAATCTCGCCGGGATCCAGTACAGCGAGGCCGACGTGCGCTTCCTGCAGGGGATGATCTCCCACCACGCGCAGGCCCTCGAGATGACCGCGCTCCTCGCGAGCCGCACCGAGCGCGAGGTCCTGCGGGAGCTCGGCAATCGCATCGAGCTGTCCCAGGCAGACGAGATCCGCATGATGCAGGAGTGGCTGCGGGCTCGCGGACAACAGGTCACCGCAGTAGACGCCCATCACGCGCAGGGCGCCGAGCTCATGCCCGGCATGCTGACCGCCGACGAGATGAGCCGGCTCGGGCAGGCACGAGGGCACGAGTTCGATCAGATGTTCCTCGAGCTCATGATCAAGCATCACCGCGGGGCGCTCACCATGGTCGAGGAGCTCCTCGCCCAGCCGGGCGCGGCCCAGGACTCGCAGCTCTTCTCGTTCACCTCCGATATCACCGCCGATCAGACCATGGAGATCGACAGGATGGACCTGATGCTGAGGGAGCTCTCGCCCGATCCCAGGGTCCATCTCGAGGCCGGCTTCCGCGACGCCGGCGAAGCGGCGTGGAACCTGGAGCGATTGGCGACTCTTCCGAAGCCGGACGGCTTCTTCGACCCAGGCGCCCCGGCGGGCCGGCCAGCGCCACCGGAGAAGAAGAGGGAAGAGGTCGAGAAGAAGATGAAGCTCAAAACGGCCGCCGAGGCCGGCAAGAAGGACGAGGGCGAAGGGGAGGAGAAGGAAGCCGAGGAAGAGGAAGAAAAATCGAGAGGCGGCATCCTGAACTTCGCCAACACCGACCTCGCTTTCTCCAAGGACGTGGTCATCGAAGGCAACTATCACGGGTTCAACACCTACAACATCGAAGACCCGATGACGCCGCAGCTTCTCGCCTCGGTAGTCTGTCCCGGAGGTCAGGGAGACGTTTCCCTCTACGGGAACCTCCTGTTCATGTCGGTCGAGCAGACCCGGGGCCGGCTCGACTGCGGTCTCCAGGGCGTCGCCGAGCCGAAGAGCAAGGCGCGATTCCGCGGGATTCGCATCTTCGACATCAGCGACATCCGGATGCCGAGGCAGGTGGCGGCGGTCCAGACGTGCCGCGGCTCTCATACCCACACGCTGGTGAACGACCCGGACGACAAGGGGAACATCTACGTCTACAACTCGGGCACGAGCTCGATTCGCCCGAAGGAGGAGCTGCCGGAGTGCTCGGACGCGAACCCGGCGGCGGATCCGAACACCGCGCTCTTCAGTATCGACGTCATCCGGGTCCCGCTGGCACGGCCCGAAGACGCGCGCGTCGTGAGCCGTCCCCGCATCTTCGCCGATCCGAAGACCGGCGCGGTCGCGGGGTTGTGGAGGGGCGGCGACCATGGGCCCGGAACGCAGAGAACCTCCGAGACCAACCAGTGCCACGACATCACCGTCTACCCGGAGCTGGGGCTGGCGGCGGGGGCCTGCTCGGGGAACGGCATCCTCCTGGACATCTCCGATCCGGCGAATCCCGTCCGGCTCGACCAGGCGGTCGATCCCACGTTCGCGTACTGGCACTCGGCCACCTTCAACAACGACGGCACCAAGGTGGTCTTCACCGATGAATGGGGCGGCGGCGGTCGTCCCCGGTGTCGGGCTTCCGACCCCAGGAACTGGGGGGCGGACGCGATCTTCGACATCGTCGATCGCAAGCTCCAGTTCCGGGGCTACTACAAGCTGCCGGCGGCGCAGACGGAGTTCGAGAACTGCGTCGCCCACAACGGGTCCCTCGTGCCCGTGCCCGGGCGCGACATCATGGTCCAGGCGTGGTATCAGGGCGGAATCTCGGTCTTCGACTTCACCGACTCTTCGAAGCCCGTCGAGATCGCGTACTTCGACCGCGGCCCGATCGACGCGAAAGCTCTGGTTTCGGGGGGCTACTGGTCGGCTTACTTCTACGACGGCTTCATCTATGGGACCGAGATCGCGCGCGGCCTGGACGTGTTCAAGCTCCTGCCGAGCGAGTACCTGACGAAGAACGAGATCGACGCCGCGGCGCTCGTCTCCCCCGAGCTCTTCAATCCGCAGCAGCAGCGGCGCATCGACTGGCCGGCGAGCCCCGCGGTAGCGCGCGCGTACCTCGATCAGCTCGGACGGAGCGGGGGCCTCTCCCCGGAACGAGCCAAGGCGCTTTCCGCCAGCCTCGACCGGGCCGACCAGATCCTCACGAGCGAGACCCGCACGAATGAGGAGCTCGCTCGGCGGCTGGACACCCTCGCTGCCGAGGTCGAGGGCGGCGCCGGCGGCGCGGCCGGACGCGATCAGGCGCGGCTTCGATCGCTCGCGGAGAACGTGAAGGGAATCGCGGAAAGCCTTCGTGGAGAACGATCCGGCGGACGATAGCGCCTCAGGGCCGGGCGTCGCAGTAGCTCGTACCCTTGCAGTGCGTGGGAACGAAGACTTCCGCCCGAATCCGCCATCGATCGGAGACCTTCTGCCATTTGGCCAGGTACGTCCCACCGATCTCGACCCGCCCGGATTCGGTCCAGGAGCCTTCCCACGTGCCAATCTCGTAGGCCATTCCCCAGGGTGGATAGAAGCCGATCTCCCGCGGCGTCCGGACGTAGACGACGTCGGGTCGGTCCCGGAACTGCTTCGCGAGACTCTCGCGGTTTTTCTCTCTCCCCGCGATCTGAAGGTTCACCGAGGACACGAGGCTGTAGTCGTCCGTGAAGAACGACGCCACGGCGTCCGCATCGTGCGCGCGGATCGCCTCGTTGGAAGCGGCGCGAGCGCGGCGAATCCGATCTTCATCGGAAGGCTGACCCCAGACCATCGAAGTGAGGGCGACGACGACGAGGAGAACAGGTGCTTTCACGGAATACTTCCTTTCAGGTCAGAGGGATCTTACTCCCGCTCTCGAGGCGCTGATAGAGAGCCGACGGATCTCGACACAGGATCTCCGATTTCTGCGAGACCAAGGGCTGATTTCACAAGACCACATCGACCTGCTCTCCTCTTGGAGGCATTCCGGCTTCAGCGTCCTACAACCGCACCACCGCCTATCCTGCCGACACCGACGGGCCGCACAAGTTGGCGCGCTACCGCATGCGGGCTCCCGTCAACCTTTCCAGACTCCGCTTCGCACTCGGCACCGCTCCTCATGATCGGCGAGGTCCCAGGCTTTGTTGAAGATCCTCTTGGGGAACATTTGGGAATGAACGAAACGATGATTTCGCCGTGCGGGGAATCGCCCTGACTCGCGGCCTGCGAACCATAGGGAAATCACCGTAGGAAATATCCCGCCACGGCGCCTATCGTTCTCCAACTTCCTCCGTAGCCGTGACTTGATGGACGCGCTGGTCGTGCGTTTGCGGAACGAGACTTGCAGCCGTGCGTCGAGAGACGCCCGAACGACGGAGCGTCTCGTAAAGAGAGTGGTCATGAAGAAGACCCGAGGCTTCGCGATCGGCATCGCGCTCCTTCTCCTGGGAGGCGACGGGGCTCTCGCATCGCCGTCCCTCAACTACCTGCCGGTGCCCGTGGACATCACGCCCGGCGTGACGTCCGCCTGGGTCGACGTGGACGTCTCCTCCTATGTTCCCGTGGGCGCCACGGGCGTCCTCGTCCTCTGGCGGCACACCGGTGGGGCCAGCGATTACGCGTACGGCATCCGAATGAACGGCTCGTCCGACGCCTGGGAGACGGGCGTCAAGCTGGCGGACGGAGATCAGGGCTATCTCATGACCGGCCTGGATGGAAGCGGGGTCCTCGAGATCTACACGGAGAGCCCCCTCCTGCGAACGGTCCTCTTGGCTTACACGATGGAAGGGGTCACTTTTTTCACCAATCGCGTCGACAAATCGACGTCACCGAGCACATGGAACGACGTCGACATCAGCCTCGATACGGGCAGCGACACCGCCATCGGCGCCATCTTCACCGTGGTCAACACCGGGCTGGCGAATCGAGACTTCGGGCTGCGCATGAGAGGATCCACCGACGATCGTGTCTCCCAGATTCGCTTCGGGCACCGCACGCTCGGTCTCATCGGCGTGGACGGCTCGGAGGTAGCGCAGCACCGTATTCAACACGCGAGCGTGAGGCTGTACCTCGTCGGCTACGTCACCCATGGCGCGGTCTTCTTCAGGAACGGAGTCGACAAGGCGACGACCACTACCGGAGCCTACGTCGACGTGGACATCACGGCGGACACCGGCGCCGACGTGGCGAACGGAGCTTTCGTGGAAGTGCACCCGACGAGCTTCCCGGCGTCCGTCGCCCTTCGGAGAAACGGAGCCACCGACGACTTCTACTCGGATATGTGGCACGGCTTCGGCGCCGTGGCCGTCGACGCCGCCAACCTCTTCGAGCAGAAGATCGAGGACGTCGGCATGGAGCTCTACGTCGTTGGCTACAGCCTCGATCACAGCGACGTGCGCTTCTTCAGCGCCACGGCGAAGGATGGCCAGGTCGAGCTCGAGTGGCTCGACCCCGGCGAGTGCGTCCAGATCCACCTCCGGCGTGACACGGTCTCCGTCGCCGGTCCCGCCTCCGGCTCGGCGGTGAGCGGCAGCCCCTTCGACTGCACCGTCGGTGGCCCCAAACGGCTCGTCCTCGATCCGGTCGCGAACGGCACGACGTATCACTACGGGATCTTCGCCGAGTACCCGGGCCCCGTGACCACGCCGGGAAAGCGTCTCACCTCCAGACCCTTTTCCACGTCCGGTCCCGTGAAGTGGGCGTATTCGACGGGAGCCGCCGCGCTCGCTCCCCCTGGACTCCGGTTCTACGGGGGCTCGGCGTTCGTCTACGCAGTCTCCAACGACTCAGTCCTTCATGCGATGCAGGGGGGCGACGGCCTCACCTCGGGGCTGTGGCCTTCCGGGTGGACCCCGTTCCCGATGTTCGCTTCGGCGCAGGCCCGGCCGCCCATTCTCGGCTTTCCCATCGGATCGGCGAGCTCGGGCGCCGCCCTCCTCGGCTCACAGGACGGAAACGTCTACGCCGTCGATGCCGAGACCGGCGCCCAGGAGTGGTCCCGGCGGATCGCGACGATGGTGCAGGCCGCCCCCGCGGGAAACTTCCGCGCGTACCATCCATTGGCACTGGACTTCGTTTTGATTGGCACCCGCGACGCGGGCGGTCCCAACGCGTTCGCCGCCCTCGACGTCCACACTGGCACGCCTCAGTGGAGCTTCGTGAACTCCACGGCCCAGGGCGGGGACAACCTCGCGATCGGCATAATCAGCGGCGGGGCCTCGGTCGACCACGGCACGCGCCGCGTGTTCTTCGCTTCGCGGGCGGCCGGGGGCGGTAGCTCGAACACCCTCTGGTGCGTGGACTTCGCCCAGAACCCCCCGCGACTCGTCTGGGCCCAGCCCATCGGAGACGTGGACGGCTCGCCAATCCTCCATGGAGGCAGGGTGTACGTCGGAACCAACGCCGGACTCCTCTACGCCCTCGACGCCGCCTCGGGCGCCGTCAACTGGTCCCTCCCGCTCGGTGACGGAAACATCAAGGGGTACGTCTTCCCCCAGTTCGGCACCAGCAACGTCCTCCTCTCGACCAACAACAAGCTCTGGTCGATCGCGGACGACGGGGCGAGCGCCACGGTCAACTCCGGCTGGCCCGTCACCACCATACCCTCTCCGTCCACGCCCACGTTCGTCCCCGGGACCACGAAGATCCTCGTGGGATCGACCCTGGGCCGAATCTATCAGGTGGACGCCTTCACGCCCGCGACCATGGAGGTCGTCACGCTCGGCGACGGAAGCGCCGCCGTCGGCCCGCCCACGATGGACGTTCTGAACAGGATGATCTACGTAGGGACCAGCCAGGGCATCATCTACGGCGTTCTCTTTCCGCTTCCCTGAGCTGTCAGCGCGGCGAATCAGCTGTTCGCCGGAAGGCCGACCCCGGGCCATCGAAGTGAGGGCGACGAGGAGGAGAACCGGTGCTTTCGCGGCATATTTCCTCTCAGCTCAGAGGGATTTCACTCCCGCTCTTGAGGCGCTGATAGTGAGCCGACAGCTCTCCATAGAGGCGTCTCAGCTCCTCCACCCGCGCGAGGAGCGCAGCGCGCTCCGGCTCGGCTCTCGCTTCGATCTCTTCGACGATGTCGTGCGCCTTCCAGTAGGCGTTCTCGCGAGCGTAGCTCCCGTTCTCGCACCGGAAAATCTCGCTCAGGATCTGAAGGTCGTGGGGAATTTGAAAGGCTTCGCGCGTGTCCTCGTACCCGAAGAGGTAGTAGAAATTGTCGAACCCCGCCCAGGTGATCGCCGAGAGACACATCGAGCAGGGCTCGTGGGTCGAGAGGAAGAGACACTCCCCGGCGGGAGGCCGCGCGGCCCTTGGGAGCTCGTACAGCGCCTTGATGGTGGCGACCTCCCCGTGCCAGAGAGGACACGCGGTCTCGAGGTTGGTTCCGGCGACGACGAGTGAAAGGTCGGACTTCCGCAGCACGGCGGCGCCGAAGATCTTGTTTCCCCGAAGGACGCCCTCGCGCGTCAACGGCACGACCTCCAGCTCGAGCACCTCGAGCAACCGGGCGATGATGTCGGGCTTCACGGGTTTGCGGGGCGGGTCAGCCAGCGCGCGGCGACGAGCATCGCGGCGACCAGAAGGTAGGCGACGGCGTAGTCCCAGGCCGGGACGAGGACCTCGGGCCGCCGGCTCACCAGGGCTTCGAGCAACGGGATGTTCACCACGGTGTCGCCGGGAGTGAACCGCCAGGAATGCATCAAGCCGAGGAGGGAGAGAACCGCCGCCGAGAGACTCCATGCCGCCGCCCGGACGAGCTTGCCGTCGATGATGAGGACGGTCATGGCGGACAGAATCATCGCGGAGTAGATGAACCCCTGCTCGAGGGCGAAGCCGCCGGCGATGAAAAAATTCTTCGCGTGCGCGGCTTCGACGAGCGCGGGGGACAGGGCCATGCCCTCGGGCGCGCCGAATCCGGCGGAGCGCAGGGCGGTCTTCGCGATGAGCGTGGTCCAGGCCACGAGCGCCGGGACCATTCCGACGGCGACCGCGGCCATGTGGCGCGCCGGCGTCACCTCGAACGCCTGAGCGGTGATGACCAGACCGATCCAGACGATGATGGCGATTCCGGCATCGGGCGGAACCGCCCAGGCCACGAGCGCGAACGTTCCGCTCAGGCACATGAGCGTCACCGCCGCGCCGTTGAGGACCGAATAGCCGGCCCGGGCGCCTACGGCTTTCAACGCGGGGTGCCCGATGTAGATCGAGGTCGGAAAGGGCGAGCCGAAGAGAGCGGCCCCCATCGTGCCCAGACCGTTCGCGACGAGACTCGGCTTCGCCGGGAACCTGTCCCCCGCCGCAGCCGCCGACTCCAGATTCTGGAGCGACGAGATCGCGCTCAGAAGGCCCATGGGAACCAGGATCGACAGATAAGGGAGGAACTGGCCCGCCTGGAGCGCGGCCCAGGTCTCGCCGAACGCGGTCCTCGGAACGTAGACCCCGAGCGGCCCCAGAGGATCGGCTCCGATGGGCGCTAGGCCCGTCATCCACGACAGCGCGCCGCCGAGAACGAGGACAGAGAGACTTCCCGGCAGCTGTCCCACGACTTGACGACGGCCGAGATAGAGGATGAATACGGCGAAGAGGGTGGTCAACCCCACGATCGGCCGCGCATAGGTTTGAAAGACGAACCCCAGAGCGAGAAACCCCATCCCGATTCCCGAGAGCGTCGCCAGCATCGCGGCCCGCGGCGTGACATCGAGGATGCGCCGTGCGGCGAAGGCCGTCACCGTTTCGATGATGCCCGAGGCGAGCGTCGCCAGAAGCCCCGCCTGCCAGGCGACCCGCTCGGGATCGGGAACGCCCTGAGCCATCGCGATCTGCTTCGCGGGCAGCATCACCAGGAAGACGTAGGCGATGAGACTCGGAGTGTTGATGCCGTAGGGCAGGGCGCAGACGTCGTCGCGCCCTTCGGCCCGGGCGAGCCGAAGGGCTTGCCATGCGTAGAAAACGTTTCCGACCAGAAAGGAGATCGCGACGCCGGGAAGAATCCGCCCGTACACGAGCTCGGTCGAGAAACCGAGAACGTCGCGGCACAGCGCCACGAGAATCAAGAACTGGACGATGTGGTTGATGAAGACCGAGAAGAAGCCTTCCCAGTCCCCTTTGACGAGGAGCTTCATCGCGCCGGAAGCGACCGGATGAAATGCATCGTGAACCGCGCCGCCTGATGCGCCGCGATCTGTCCGAGTCGCCGGTAGTCCTTGCCGGGGCTCGGCTGAGCGAGGTTGCTTCCGCTCCGGATGACGAGGTGAGGCACGCCGAGCTGCCAGCAGACCTGCGCGGCGGCTGAGCCCTCCATCTCGATGAGGTCGCTCCCGAGTTTTTTCCGGATGTCGACGATCTTCTGACGGGTCAAGCCGAAGACGTCACCCGAGCAGACCTTCCCGATTCTCACGACGGGCAAGTAGGTTTCGCCGTTGGCG
>DAISKN010000215.1:0-9935 GCA_036820975.1 Acidobacteriota bacterium
TCTTGCGCTTCGCCTGAAGCGGCTCGGAGAGGATGTCGTGGCCCGCGACTACCGCCATGCCCCTCGTCGCCGGGATGAACCCGGTGAGAATGCGCATGGTGGTCGTCTTGCCGGCCCCGTTCGGCCCGAGAAAACCCAGCACCTCGCCTTTCGCGACCGAGAACGAGAGGCCGTTGACCGCGGTGAAGCGGCCGAACTCCTTGGTGATGCCCGAGACTTCGATCACGGTGAAAAGCTCCTGCTCTTTCGCTGGAGTATAATCCGGCTGTCATCGGCGAAAGATGAAGAAAGGTTCATTGCCGGGTCGATTCTCCGCCGTCGTTCGTCTGGGTCTCGCGTCTCTGCTCGCCGCCGCGTCCTCGGGTTGCGATGCCGAGAGCGAGGCGAAGGCCGATGCGCTCGAGCTCGAGGACGTCTCCGCCTACTGGGCGGTTCGGGGGAAAGATCGAGAGCAGAACAACTACATCCATCCCGTGGTGCGGTTCCGAATCAAGAACGCGGGAGCGGAAGAGGCGGGGTACATCCAGGCGATGGCGGTCTTCAAGCGCGAGATGCTCCCGGACGAGCCCTGGGGGAACGATTTCCTCTACTCGATCTCGGAGACGCCGCTCGCGCCCGGGACCCGGTCCGAAATCCTCACCATGCGCTCCGACACGAATTTCGTATCGAAGGACGCCCCGGAACGGATGTTTCAAAGCGAAAAGTGGGAGGAAGTCTCGGTCTCGGTTTTCCTGCGAGTCGGCCCTTCGAGCTGGAAGCCCGTGCTCTCGCTCAAAGTGCCCAAGCAGATCGGCGCTCCCGGCCTGGAGAAGTTCCTCGAACCGGAAGGGGAGAGCGAGCCCACCCCCTCCGTGCCCTGAGGCGGCGCCCTCCGCGTGCTCAACATCTTGAACCTTTCGGTTGTTCTCGAATGCGGCTTGTGATACGGTGGGTCTTTCCGGATAGAAGGCTAGGGGAAAACATCATGGCCCATCAGGAATTTTCTCAGGCAAATATCGGGCTGCCGGAGAAAGGGGTGTCCCTTTTGACGAAGGAACGCCGTCAAACACCGCTGGAGGTAGGTTCGGACTTGAATGCAGGGGCAGAAATGAAAGTGGGTGAGCGGATCCGCGAGGTCCGCAAGTCGAAACGGATCCGGCAGAAAGTCCTGGCCCGCATGGTGGGGATTTCTCCGGGTGCGTTGACCAACTTCGAAAAGGGGCGTCGTCGGATTTCTCTGGACTGGCTCCAGAAGATCGCCGAGGCCCTGGACACCCCCGTCTCCTATTTCCTTCCGGACGAGAAGGACAGGAACCGGGCGACTCCAGGCGATCCCCGCGAGCGCAGGCTTCTTGCGGCCTGGCGCCAGCTGGGCAAGAGCGACGTGCTGAGGGGAGATTTCCTTCAGCTGCTGGAGCACCTCGGAAGGGCGAAGGGCGGCAAGAAAGCCAAGCGACGCGTCTCGTAACGCGTTCGAGCGCGAGGGCCTAGCGCGTTATCTGGGCCTCGAGCTCGACGTATCTTTCGAGATACGCCGTCAGTTTCTTCCGGGCGTCATCGGAAACTTCCACGAAGGAAAGTCCGGCCCCGATGCCGCGCTGGTGTTCGTCCGTCTGCACCCACACCGCGCGCGCTTTCAGAGCGCATTCTCCCATTCCCCAGGGAAGCAGAATGTGCACCACCAGCGCATCCTCGGGAGAAGGCGGCTCATCGACGGTGAGAAACGCGCCGCCCAGACTCACGTTCATGAGATAGCCCTTCAGGCGAGCGCCGGCTCGCTCCACCTCGGCGCGTAATATCGTGGGCGCGTGCCTTCGGTGCTCGCGCAGCTCGGTTGCAACGGCTTCACTCATGGGCGATCTCCTCGTTTCACCGAGAGGAAGCAAGAAGCGCGCCACGCGGGCTCGAGTCCATCGCTCCCAGGCTGAAGTGGTTCCCGCGAGGGAGTTTCGCTCGCGAGGCCGACGACCCTTTCGCGCCGCGAACCCGCGGCAGCTGTGGTTTTCCGGCTACAGCCGCTCGAGGGGGTCGAAGAGTTTGCGATGCTCGTCGAGCGCGAAGCGATCCGTCATGCCGGCGATGTAGTCGCAGACCACTCGGTGGAGTCCGTCGACATCGATGCGCACCGCGATATGGGGCGGAAGCTGTCGGGGGTTCTGGACGTAGGCGTCGAACAGCTCTTTTACCACCCGCTTCGCCTTCTCCGCCATGCGAACCACCTTGTAGTGGCGATAGAGGTGCTGGAACAGGAATCGCTTCAACCGCGCCTTGAGGTCCTCCACCTCGGGAGTGAAGCGAACGAGCCGGCCCTCGTTTCGCCTCACGTCTTCATCCGTCTCGATGCCGGCGCTCAGAACCGCCCGCTCCGTTTCGGCGATGAGATCGGTCGTGAGGTGGTCGATGATCCTCCGGATGGCGACCCGGATGCGGATCTTCGAAGGCTCGCTCGGATGATTCCGGGTAGCTTCTCCGAAGTGCAGCCGCCACAGCTCGACTTCCTCGAGCACCGGAAGCTCGAGGAGGCGCGAGGTGAGCCCGTCCTCGAGATCGTGGTTGATGTAGGCGATCTCGTCGGCGAGGTCGACGAGCTGGGCCTCGAGCGAGGGACTCAGGTCGTTTCGGAACTCCTCCGGTCCCTCGTCTTTCCGCGGCGAATGCTTGAAGATCCCTTCGCGTACCTCGTGGCTCAGGTTCAAGCCCCGAAACCCCGGGTATCTCCGCTCGAGATGATCCACGATGCGGAGCGATTGCTGGTTGTGCTCGAACCCCCCGTGCTCCGCCATGAGCGCGTTCATGACGTCTTCGCCCGCATGGCCGAAGGGCGTATGGCCCAGATCGTGGGAAAGCGTGACCGCTTCCGTGAGGTCCTCGTTGAGCATCAGATAGCGGGCCATGGTGCGGGCGATCTGCGCCGCTTCGAGGGAGTGGGTGAGGCGGGTGCGATAGTGATCGCCCTCGTGGTTCACGAACACCTGGGTCTTGTACTCGAGCCTCCGGAAGGCGGTGCTGTGGATGATTCGATCGCGGTCCCGTTGGAACGCGGTGCGGAACCGATGCTCCGGCTCCTTGTGGCGCCTTCCGCGCGAGCGCGCGCTCGATGAAGCGTAAGGGGCGAGAAGCTTCCGCTCCTGCTCTTCGAAATAGCTTCGATCGGGCATGGATGAAGTCGAGGCACACTACTCCTTCGCGTCGAGGGATGTCAAAAGCCCGCGTCGGGAAAGAAAAAAGGGCCGAAACCTCTTTCGAGGTCCGGCCCCTTTTCCGTGCCTACGATAGGAGGGAGCTCGGACTCCCGAACCGGGCGATTTCCCGATTCGAGAGCATCCGGTTAGTAGACGCTCGAACGTAGAGCAAGTCCTATGCCACGCGGGTCGAAGGACCTCGGAGTCGGCAAGCCTTTCTGGATCAGGTCTTTATCCGAGCGTGTCCGGCGAGCGCGACCGCGATCCCTGTAAACATTCTTTGCTCGCCTCCAAGAATCTTGGAACCCTCGGGAATTTCCCCACGAGCCGTCCGCCAAAGCCCCACAGTCGGAGCCTTCGCGCGTCGAAAACGGACCTGTAACCCAAGCTTAATTAGTGGTTTAGGGGCGCTGACCTATTGGAACGGCGCTTGCTATCGCTCTGCACATGCCCAATGAAGCCGCTACCTCCGACCATCCGCGGGGATTCTCGCTCATCGAGGTTCTGATAGCGCTCCTCATCACGATGCTGGTGATGACCTCGGTCTTTCTGCTCCTGCACAAGAGCCAGAAGAGCTTCGCCCGCGAGCCCGAAGTTTCCGACATGAACGCGAACGCGAGGGCCGGCCTCGACCGCATCAGCCAGGACCTCGCGGTCGCGGGCTTCGCGACGCCTTCGAACATGGCGGTGATGTGGTCCGACGGCGGCGGCCTGACGCCCGATCGGGTAGGGATCGTGTACGCCGACCCCGAAGTCCCGGTCTCGCGGCCGCGGCCCTGCCCGATCGGCGGTCCCTGCGCGACCATCGGGACATCGACGGTCGTGAGCCTGGATCCTTCCAGCCTCTCGCCACAGCCGCCCGATTTCTCGCAGGCATACCAGGACGGTATGTTGCTTTTCGCGATCCAGGGTCCGAACGGAGATCCCGCGTGCGATGCGGTGGCTCCCGGTCTCGTGCCATTCCAGCTCGCCGGGACGCCCACCTGCACCGGCGCCGGCGGGTCCGCGAGCGGACCGGCGGCATGCGGGACGTTGAACCTGACGCTCGGACCCGCGCCCACGGTAACCGATCTCGATCCTCCCGCGGGGTTCGAGAGCGACGTCAGCCTGCACTGCGCCGCGATCGGCCTCTTCCACGTCGTGCAGTACCGGGTGAATCCGCTCCCGCCGTCCCCCAACCCTCAGCTCGAGCGGAGAGACGCCGCGCTCGGCGAACCCTGGTCCGCGGTGGCGGGAAACATCGAGAACCTCCAGGTGCAGTACATCCAGGGACTGAACGAGGTCTTCGAGGACGCCCCGGCTCTCCTGCCGATGGGCGCCGATCCCACCACGTGGGTGACGAGGGTTCGCATCACCGTCGGCGGGCGCAGCGAGAGCACGAACCTGGAGGGCGCGTCGCCCGGAGTCTACGCGGCGGGAGACACGCACCTGCGCCGGACGTTCACGACGACCGTGAGCCTCCGAAACCAGCTCAGCCAGGCGCAGCAGAAGGCGATCGACCTGGGCCTGGATAGCTGGAACTGACTCGGCCTGGTGTAAGCAGAGGGATTAGGGAGACCGGAGGGGATAAGGAGATGGGCTCTTCATCTCCCCTGTCTCGTCCCTAGTCTCCGTATCCCCTTTGTCTTTTCTTTAGTTCGCGCGAGGGGCGTAGTAGCCGAGCTTCGTGCGGACGATGAGATCCGGAAACTCCGTCTGGACAACCACCCGGCGCCAGGACCCGTCCCGCTTCGGGTTGTTCGAGATGTAGCCGAGGTTGTACTGGCTCTTGAGCTCGGTCGAGATCCTCTCGTAGACGGAATCGAGCTCCTGAATCTCGTTCGGAAAGAACCACTGGCCGCCGGTCTCCTCGGCGAGCTTCTTCAAGACGTGCTCCGCCTCGGAGAACGCGCGGCCTCGGCGCGCGTTGGGCTTCCTGAGAGAGATGGTGTAGATGACGACGTCGGTGTCCTTGGTGAGCTCCATCACCTGCTCGAAGCTCACGAGCGAGCTCGTGTCCTCCCCGTCGGAGAGAACGACGATCGCCTGACGCCGGATATCCTCCCTGCGGCGGTTCAGGTTCTTGAGCGCGATGTAGAGGGCGTTGTAGAGACTCGTGGTGCCGCCGGCCTGCGTCATTCGAATCGCCCGAGCGAGCTTCTCGGTATCGGAGGTGAAGGGCTGGAGGACGTTCCCCTTGCTTCCGAACTCCATCACCTCGGTGAGGTCGTCGGTCTTCATCGTCTTGACGAAGTTGACCGCGGCCTCCTGGGCGAAACCCATCTTCTCGTCCATGCTCGCGCTCGTGTCCAGAAGGAGCGTCAGGCGAATCGGAAGGTCCTCACGGGAGAAGACCGAGATCTCTTGAGAGATCCCGTCCTCGTAGACGGCGAAGTCTTTCTGCAGGAGCTCGGTGATGAATCGATTGCGAGCGTCGGTAACGGTGACGTTGAGCGAGATGAGGTCGACCGTCACCCGGAACTGGTATCGTTCCTCTTGCGTCCGCTGTTCCTGGGAGCCCGTCGGAGCTGCGCAAACGGCCCATAGGAGGACCGCGATCGTCCAAACGAGTGAGAATCTCCCCATGGTGATCGGAGTAAGGGACTGGGCTCCTTCGCGCCCTCCATTCACTATAGCCTTATACTCGAGGGGGAGCCAGATTCTATATGACCACCGCTTCGACGAGGCGCGCCGCGGCGGTGCTGACGGTGAGCGACGGCGTCGCCGCCGGGGCGCGCGTCGACGTTTCGGGAGACGTCGCCGCGCTCGAGCTTTCGAAGCTCGGCTTTTCGATCCTCCACCGCTCCGTCGTGCCGGACGAGAAGGCGCGCATCGAGGCCGAGATTCGAACCTGGGTCGTGGGCGGTGCCGTCGATCTCGTGCTCACCACCGGCGGCACGGGCCTCGGGCCTCGAGACGTCACTCCCGAAGCGGTTCGCTCCCTCCTCGATCGCGAGATCCCCGGCTACGGGGAGCTCCTCCGCTCGAGTGGTCTCGCTCACACTTCGATGGCGGTCCTGGCGCGAAGCCTCGGGGGGAGCGTCGGCTCGGTTCTCGTGGTTGCCCTGCCCGGGAGCCCCAAAGCGGTGTCGCAGGGGATCGCGGCGCTCGCTCCGACCTTGAGCCACGCCCTGGACCTGCTCGCCGGAGATACGAGGCATTGATTCGGAATGAACGCAGAGGCGCCAGGAACGCGAGGGCGCAAAGAGAGACCGAAATCCTATCAAGGGGGAGACTGGGGAGATAGGGCATCGGCCCAATCTCCGCATCTCCCCATCTCCACATTCCCCTTCCTACCAGGTGCCCGCCGTGAGATTCCGGGTTGTCAGGGAAATCCAGGAGCGATACGATGACGCGCGCGGACGATGGTGCCAGACGGATCGTCCACCGGGTTACATCAGGAACGGACACCTTTCATGGCACACGCCTCCCGCCGCCGATACCATCGTATGGATTCCGTGGGGAGGTGCTTCGCGCAGCTCGGGGACGGCTGGGAGGCCTCGGTCCTGAATCTCAGCCTCGGCGGCATGCTTCTTCGGCTGAGGCGCATTCTCACTCCCGGCTCGGCTTACCTGATCAAACTCCTGTTCGAGAACCAGTTAGCGGTGGTGCAGGCGCGGGTCGTTCGCGTCGATCGCGCGGAAGAGGACTGCCTCGCGGGGATGGAGTTCCTTTCGATGTCGGAAGAGGACGCGGGTCGACTTCGAGGCTACGTCCACCGGTAGCCCCCGTCCCCGGCTTGCCCAGTCCAGATCGGCGATCTATAATGGCTGATTTCGGGCCCAGCCGGTCGCCGGAAACGGCATCGGCGGCTCGGAGAGCAAGCACGCGGGAGCGTTGAAATCGGACGTAGGAATGAAGAAAACCGACCTGACACAGCACAAGAAGGCGCTTGTCGAGAAGAAGCAGGACCTCGAGCGGTCCATCGGCATGAAAGGCATGCTGACGGGCGGGGCTCCGACGGACGGGCACGGTGACTTCGCCGATCGCTCCGCCGCCGCGAACGAGGAAGAGATCAGCATCCAGCTCAAGCAGACCGATGCGAAGCTCCTTCGCGCGATCGAAGACGCTCTCGCGCGGGTGGAGGCGGGAACCTACGGCATCTGCACGGACTGCGAGGAGGAGATCTCCGCCGCGCGGTTGAAAGCCGTCCCCTGGACCAAGGTCTGCATTTCCTGCAAAGAGAAGCAGTACAGCTAGACCTCGTCCCTTCCTGATAGACTTTCGCCCGTGGACCTCGGTTTCACGGGTAAAGTCGCGCTCGTCACCGGAGCGAGCCGGGGTCTCGGAAGGGCGGTCGCCGATCTCCTCGCCTCCGAGGGCGCCGCCGTCGCCATCGCCGCCCGCGACCCGCAAGCCCTCGAAGCCGCCGCCCGCGAGGTTCGCGCGCGATCCGGAGCCGACGTCTTCTTCCAGGCGACCGACGTCACCCGCGAGGATGAGGTCGCGTCGCTCGTCGACGGAGTCCTCGGACGGTTCGGGAGGATCGACGCGCTCGTGGCGAACGCCGGCGGACCTCCCGCGAGCCGGTTCGAGACCACCGAGCTCTCCCAGTGGAAGAGCGGCATCGACCTGAGCCTTCTCTCGACCATCCTCCTCTGCCGGGCGGTGGTTCCTTCCATGAAGGAGCGGCGCTCGGGGAGGATCGTGGCCGTGACCTCCATCTCGGTGAAACAGCCCGTGGACGGGCTCATCCTTTCGAACACCGCCCGCGCCGGCGTCGTGGGCCTCATGAAGACGCTCTCGAACGAGCTCGGACCTTTCGGAATCGGCGTCAACGTCGTCTGTCCCGGTTATACCCGCACCGACCGGCTCGTCGAGCTCGCGTCCCGAATGAGCCAGCAGGAGGGCGTTCCCCGGGAGTCGATCTACGCCCGCTGGACGAGTCAGATTCCCATGGGCCGCCTGGGAGAGCCTCCGGAGTTCGCCTCCGTCGTCGCCTTTCTGTGCTCGGAAAGGGCGAGCTACGTGACCGGGACCTGCCTCCAGGTGGATGGAGGCGTCGTGAAGGGGGTCTTTTGACTTGTCCACCGTGGTCCCGGCGACGACTCGAAGCCATAAACCCCGCGCTATCAATGCCTAATCGGAAGCTTGCCCTCCCGCGAATTCTTGACAACAATGGTGCCCGGTGCTATAAGTTGCCGCTCGTTTTGAGTGCTTCGAGGTTCCGAACTGTCCTTTCTGCTTCGAGTTGTCTCAATTTCCAATCGCCGTCGTCAGGTAGCGAGCTTTCGCCGTGAGTGAACTGTTCTGGCTGATTCCTCTCATCCCCGGCGTCGGGGCCCTCGTCAACGGGCTCTTCGGAAAGCGACTTCCGAAGAGCGCGGTCGCCTTCATCGCCTGCGGTGTAGTCGCACTTTCCTTTCTCATCGCCGTCGGATGTTTCTTCGGCGTGTTTCTCGCCCAGGGATCGGAGTCGGTCCTCGAGAAGACCCTCTTCTCATGGATCCCCGGGATGAGCGCGCCTTTGGCCGACGGTTCGACGAAGGACTTCCTCGTCGACTGGACCTATCGGCTCGATTCGCTGTCGATGGTGATGGTCCTCGTCGTTTCGGGGATCGGCTTTCTGATCCACCTCTACTCCGTCGGCTACATGAGCCACGACCCCGGCTTCTGGCGCTTCTTCACTTACCTCAACATGTTCACGTTCTTCATGTTGAACCTGGTGCTGGGAGCGAACTTCCTCCTCGCCTTCATCGGCTGGGAAGGAGTGGGGCTGTGCTCGTACCTTCTGATCGGCTTCTGGTTCGATCGGGACTCGGCCGCGAACGCCGGAAAGAAGGCGTTCATCGTCAACCGCATCGGTGACGCGGGGTTCGTCCTCGCGATCATGCTCATCTTCTTTCAATTCGGATCCGTCGATTTCTATCAGGTGATGCAGGGCGTGGCGTCGCGGTTCGAATCTCCCGAGGTCGGCTTCGGCGTCCTCTCGGCGATTGGTCTGCTGCTCTTCGTCGGCGCCACGGGAAAGTCGGCGCAGATTCCGCTCTACGTCTGGCTTCCCGACGCCATGGAGGGTCCGACCCCGGTCTCCGCCCTCATCCACGCCGCCACCATGGTGACCGCGGGCGTCTACATGACCGCGCGCTGCGGCGTCCTCTACGCGCACGCCCCCGCGGCCTTGTCGGTGGTCGCGACCATCGGAGTCGCGACGGCGTTCTTCGCCGCCTCCATCGGCCTTTTTCAGAACGACATCAAGCGCGTCCTCGCGTACTCCACCGTCTCCCAGCTCGGCTTCATGTTCCTGGGCGCGGGAGTCGGGGCCTTCGCCGCGGCGATCTTCCACTTGATGACCCACGCCTTCTTCAAGGCCTGCCTGTTCCTGGGCTCGGGAAGCGTCATCCACTCGATGGAGCACGCCGAGCACGCCTCCGGTGGACACCGCCACTACACCGAGATGCAGGACATGAGGAACATGGGCGGGCTCTTCGGCCACATGCCCTGGACGGCGCGGACGTTCATCGTGGCGACGATCGCCATCGCGGGGATTCCGCCTCTCGCGGGTTTCGTCAGCAAGGACGAGATCCTCTGGCGGGCCACTGGAGGCGGGCACCTGACGCCGCTCTGGATCGTCGCCGCCCTCGCCGCAGGCATGACCGCGTTCTACATGACCCGCCAGGTCATCCTCACGTTCTTCGGAAAATTCCGCGGCGGGGAAAAGATGGAGAAGCACCTCCACGAGGCCCCGGCGGTGATGTGGGTTCCGCTCGTGGTCCTCGCCGTCGGCTCGATATTGGCCGGTTTCGTGGGCTGGCCCCACTTCCTCGGCGGGCACAACCGCATCGAGAGCTTCCT
>DAISKN010000216.1:0-9867 GCA_036820975.1 Acidobacteriota bacterium
GAGGCCGAAGGGAACGGAGTTCGCCATCTGGATCGCTTCCTCGAAGCTCTTCGCCGTCGAGACCGCGAGCACCGGCCCGAACACCTCCTCCTGGAAGATGCGCATCCCCGCGTCGACCCCGTCGAAGACCGTGGGCTCGACGAAATAACCGTTCTCGAGCCCCTTGGGTCTGCCGCCGCCGGTGAGGAGCTTCGCCCCTTCGGTCTTCGCGATCTCGATGTACTCGAGGTTGGTCTTGAGCTGGCTCTCGTCGACGGCCGGCCCCATGTCCACGTTCTCGTCGAGACCGTTCCCGACGCGGATCTTCCGCGCGTGCTCGACGAGCCTCTCGACGAGAGCGTCTTTCTTGCCTTCGATCGCGATCACTCGCGAGGTCGCGGTGCAGCGCTGGCCGGTCGAGCCGAAAGCGCCGTCCCGGATCGCGAGAGCCGCCTTGTCGAGGTCGGCATCGGGCATCACGATGACGGCGTTCTTCCCGCCCATCTCGCAGGTGACTTTCGCCCCTCTGGAGGCGGCTTTCACGTAGAGGTCGGTGCCAATCGAGTTCGAGCCGGTGAAGGAGATGATGGGGATGTGGCGTGAATTCACGAGGGCCTCGCCGACCTCGGAGCCCGAGCCGACGAGAACGTTGAACACCCCGGGAGGGAGCCCCGCCTCGGCGTAGATCTCCGCGAGGATCGCGGCCGTCGACGGCGTCAGCGACGCCGGCTTGAAGACCACCGCGTTTCCCGCGACCAGCGCCGGCGCCGACTTCCAGACCGGGATCGCCCATGGAAAGTTCCAGGGAGAGATCAGGGCGACGACCCCGACCGGCTGTCGGATCGTATAGGTGAACGTGTTTCGCGCTTCCGAGGGAAGCGTCTTTCCCCCCATCCGGAAGCCGGCCCCCGCGTAGTACTCGATGAGAGAGATGCCCTTCATCACTTCTCCGCGGGCTTCCTTCAGGATCTTTCCCTCCTCGCGCGTCATGAGGCGCGCGATCTCGTCCACCCGGGTGCGCGCGATGTCGGCCGCGCGCCAGAGGACCCGCCCGCGCTCGGGCCCCGGCACTTTTCGCCACTTCTCGAACGCCTTCCGCGCCGCCTCGATGGCGCGCTCGGCGTCCTTCGCCGTTGCCAACGGGAACTCGGCGATGACGTCGCCGGGATCGGCGGGATTCACGTTCTTCACTACGCGCCCGGAAGGCTGGATCCATTCTCCGTCGATGAAAGAGCCGGTTCGCATCGAAACCTCCCGCCTTCGCGAAAACGCTAGGGCGTGTAAACCCGCCTTTCGCGATGCCGCCACGGCGGGCAAAGCGTTACGTTACCACGCGAACTTGATTTCGCGAACGAGGAGACCTTATCCTCGCTCATGTTGCTCGACTTGATCGTTCGGGGCGGCACGATCGTGACCGCCGACGATACTTACCGCGCCGATATTGGGATAGCCAACGGCAAAATCAAGACCATCGGCGTCGACCTCGAGGGCGCCGAGAGCCTCGATGCCTCGGGAAAGCTGGTGATCCCCGGGGGGATCGACGTCCACACACACCTCGACATGCCCTTTGGGGGCACGGTGACGGCGGACGACTGGACGAGCGGCACCACCGCCGCCGCCTGCGGAGGCACGACCACCGTCATCGACTTCGCCATCCAGGATTTCGGAAAATCGCTGCGAGAGGGAGTCGACGCCTGGTTCGCCCGCGCCGAAGGGAAGGCGGCGATCGACTACTCGTTCCACACCATCGTTCGCGATTTGAAGGAATCCCACCTGAAGGAGATGGACGCCCTCGTCGAGGAAGGCATCACCACCTTCAAGCTCTTCATGGCCTACCCCGGGGTCTTCATGGTGGACGACGCCACCATCTTCGAGGCGATGCTGCGAACGCGGGACAACGGCGGTCTCATCTGCATGCACGCCGAGAATGGCGGTGTGATCGACAAGCTGGTGAAGCGGGCCCTCGCGGAGGGCCACACCGAGCCGAAGTGGCACGCTCTCACCCGCCCGATGACCGCCGAGGCGGAGGCCACCCGACGGGCGATCGCTCTCGCGGAGATGGCGGGCGTTCCCGTCTACATCGTGCATCTCTCCGCCGGCGACGCGATGGAGGAAGTCCGCCGCGCCCGGGAGCGAGGCCTTCCGGTTTTCGCCGAGACCTGCCCTCAGTATCTCTTCCTTTCCTATGACGACTACGAGAAGCCCGGCTTCGAGGGAGCCAAGTACGTAATGTCCCCGCCCCTCCGCCCCAAGGGAAACGAAGAGCGGCTCTGGAACGGGCTTTCGACCGACTCCCTCCAGGCGGTCTCGACCGACCACTGCAGCTTCTGCATGAAGGAGCAGAAGGAGCTGGGGGTGGGCGACTTCAGCAAGATCCCGAACGGAGCGCCGGGGATCGAGAACCGCCTCATGCTCCTGCACGAAGGCGGAGTCAACCGGGGCCGCATCACCATGAACCGCTTCGTCGAGCTCGTCTCGACCCGTCCGGCGAAGATTTTCGGCCTGTACCCGAGAAAGGGCTCGCTGACCGTCGGGGCCGACGCCGACCTCGTCCTCTGGGACAAGGAGCGCAAGTGGACCATCAGCGCCAAGACCCATCGCATGAAGGTCGACTACAACGCCTACGAGGGCACGGAGGTGACGGGCATTCCCGACACCGTCCTCCTCCGCGGTAAAGTCGTCGTTCGAGACCAGAAGCACGTCGGGCGGGCCACCGACGGCGCATTCGTTCCCAGACAGGCAGGCACCGCCCGCACTCCGGACGGAGCGTCCCGATGAGGAGGCGAATGTGGCTCAAGCTCGGGCTCGCGGCCGCCGCCGTCGCCGCCCTCGGAGCCTGGGGCTATTTCGAAGCGATGAAGCGGGCCTGGATCCGCTACAACGAGTACGACATTCGATCGGAGGGCTCGCTCGCGGTGGGAGATCTCGCTCCCGACCTCGAGCTCGCCGCCGCCGACGGTTCGAGCACCCGGAGGATCTCCGACCTCTACCGGGAGAAGCCCCTGGTCCTGGTCTTCGGCAGCTACACGTGACCTCCTTTTCGAGCCAGGTTGGCCGAAATCGAGAAAATCCGTAAAGACTTTCAGGACGACGTCGAGCTCGTCCTGGTGTACATCAAGGAAGCCCATCCCGAGGACGAGTGGCAGATGGATTCCAACGTGGAATCGGAAGTCGTCTTCGAGCAGCCGAAATCCTTCGAGGCCCGCATGGACCTCGCGCGCACCTTCATGGACCGCATGAAGGTCGAGACGGAAACGCTCGTCGACGACGTCCGCAACACCGCCATGGCCTGCTACGCCGCCTGGCCGGAGCGAATCTACGTCATCGACCGCGAGGGCCGCATCGTCTACAAGGGCGGCATGGGTCCGTTCTATTTCGCGCCCGATGAGCTCCGCGAGTTCCTGGAGAACATGAAGAGCGGCTGACATGCTCTCGCCTCTCGCTCTCCTCGCGATCTCGTCCGCCCCACCGCAACCCCTTGAGAACCGCCAGATCCACCTTCGGGCCTCCCGGCCTTAGACATCGAGCTTTCTTCCCCGTCCCTGCTCCCGTCCTCTTTCGTACACCACCTTCGCCGCCGCCACGTCCTCGATGGCGATTCCCTGCGACTCGAAGAGGGTGATGGCTTCCGGCGCGCGGTCGATTCCGCGGGCGACGACGTCGCCGAGCTCCAGAACTTTCTCCCAGGATAGCCTTCCCGCCTCGACGACGGCGACCAGATCGCCGCACTCGATCTTCGCCTGCTCGACGGAGTCGGCGGCGATGACGTCCGCCAGGGTGACCGCGAGCTCGTCGATCTCGCGGCGGTTTACGGCGTTCGAGCCGACGGCGTTCACGTGGTGCCCGGGCTCGAGCCAGGCGCCGAGGAGAACGGGCTCCTTGGAGCTCGTCGCGGTCACGAGGATCTCCGACTCGGCGGCCACTTCCTCGGGGCGTGAGGCCGGGCGCACGGGAAGCCCCAGAAGCTTCGTCATCTCGTCGGAGAACGTCTTGCGCCGCTCCGGGTCGCGGCTCCAGACCGTCGCTTGCGAGACCTTCCGGGATGCGGCGAGGGCCTCGAGCTGCGATCGCGCCTGCCACCCGCTTCCGTAGATTCCCACGCGCGATGCTTCCCGGGGCGCGAGGTAGCGCGTCCCGACGGCGGTCGCGGCGCCCGTCCGGATCTGCCCCAGCCGGTCGGCCGACATCATCGCCACGAGCTCACCTTTCCCCGACTCGAAGAGGAGGAAGTAAAAGCGCGCGCCGGAGGGCCCTGTGGTGTAGGCCTTGAGCCCGGCGTAGCCCAAGGCATCGCTCCCGGCGGACATCACGTGCAGCACGAGCTTGTCCAACCGGACTCGTCCCCGCGGGCGGTTCACGGCCTTCTTTTCGCCCAGGAGACGAAACGCCTCCTCGACCCGGGCCACCGCTTCCGTCATCGGAAGAAGCGCCCCGACCTCCTCTTCGGTGAAGAAAATCGCCATTCTTTGACTCTCCCCGGATCGGATGATAGATCAGCGAGAGTCGCCATGAGCGTTCCCGCGGACGAGTACCGATTCTGTCCCAAGTGCGGCGGAGCGCTCGATTCCAGGGTACTGAAAGAGAACGAGCCCGAGAGGCTCGTCTGCCGCCTCTGCGAGTTCGTGTTCTTCCTCAATCCCAAGGTCGCGGCGGGAACGCTCTTCCAGCTGGACGGAAAGCTCGTGCTCCTGAAGCGGGCGATCGAGCCCGGCTACGGGAAGTGGGTGTTCCCGGGCGGATTCGTCGATCGCGGCGAGACGGTCGTCGAGGCGGCGATTCGAGAGACGAGAGAGGAGGCGAACGTCGAGGTGCGTGTGCGCGAGCTCGTGGACGTCTTCTCCTACTCCGGCTCGCCCATCGTGGTGGTGGCGTATGCCGCCGACGTCGTCTCGGGAGAGCCGCGAGCCGCGGACGAGAGCCTCGAGCTCCAGACGTTCGGGCCCTCGGACATACCGTGGGAGGAGCTCGCCTTCCCGAGCACCCGCGACGCCCTCCGCGAGTACGCGCGGCGCTTTTTCTGTCCGCGGAAAGAACCGCGCAAGACTCGGAGGAACTCTTGAATCGCTTCTCGGGAAGAGTCGCCCTCGTCACCGGCGCGAGCCGCGGGATCGGACGCGCCATAGCGGAAGCCTATCTCGAGGAGGGCGCCAAGGTCGCTCTCTGCGCGCGGTCCCTCGCGGACCTCGAGGCGCTCGCGGAGAAATGGAACCGGAAGGACCGCCGCGCCATCGCCCTCCCGTGCGACGTCACCTCGCGGGAAGAGGTCGCGCGCGCCCTCGGCGAGGTGGAGAAGAGCTGGGGGAAGCTTCACATCCTCGCGAACAACGCGGGTATTTCCGGGCGGACGCCCGTGGCGTCCGCAGGCGACGAGACCGACGAGCTGTGGGATCGCATCCTGGCGACGAACCTCAAGGGGAGCTACCTCGTGACCCGCCACGCGCTTCCGCTCATGAGCTCGGGCGGCGGGCGCATCGTCAACATGTCTTCGGTCCTCGGCCGCTTCGGAGTTCCCGGCTACGCCGCGTACTGCACGGCAAAGCACGGAATCATCGGCTTCACCCGGGCGCTCGCACTCGAGCTCGCCCCCCGGGGAATCACCGTGAACGCCCTATGCCCCGGCTGGGTGGAAACGGACATGGCGGACCAGGGGATTCGCGAGACGGCGGCGGCCCTCGGCATCTCGCCTTCGGAGTTTCGCGAGCAGGCGATCGCGGGCGTTCCGCTCAAGCGCTTCATCGATCCGCCGGAGATCGCGAAGCTCGTGCTGTATCTCACGTCCGACGACGCCTCCGCCATCACCGGCCAGGCCTACAACATCTGCGGCGGACAAGTGATGAGCTGAAACTCTCCGTGCTAGGATCGGATCCTGGTGTAACAAGGGGGATAGGGGGATATGGAGATAAGGGGATGAGTACGAAGTCTCTTCGATTCATCCCCCGATTCCCCCAATCCCCTTATCCCCCTTCTTACACTCTTTGATTCCGCCGTTGAGGGAAGATCGAATGAGCGACAAAGTCAAAGTCTACGGAAAGAGCGGCTGACCCTATACCACCGCGGCCCGTGAGGCCTATGCGGAGCGAGGGGTCGAGTATTACGACGTGAAGTCCAATCCCGAGTTCTTGAAAGAGATGCTCTCGGTGACCGGCGGCGGAAGGGCCGTACCCGTCATCGTCGACGGTGGGACGGTGACCGTCGGCTATGGCGGAACGTGAGGGGTCTGATAACCGGCGGTTCGCCGGCACGAAGAAGAACATGACAGGAACATGACGAGGCCTTCCTGGAAGCACGTGATCGGCATCCTCGGAGGACTCGGCCCTCACGCGCACATCGAGTTCGAAAGCCTTCTCCTCGACGCCACCGGAATGGCGCTCGGGAGAGCCGCCTCCGATCAGGATTACCCTCCCTGGGTGGTCTCGTCGATACCGACGACTCCGGACCGCACCCGGGCGCTCCTCGAGGGATCGGAATCTCCGGTCGAGGCGCTGGCCGAGAGCGCTTCGCGTCTCTCGGCCGCGGCATTCGGCGTAATCCCCTGCAACACCGCCCACGCGTTTCTCGAGGAAGTCCGACGCCGTTCTCCGCTTCCCTTCCTCGACATGATCCAGGTGACCGCGGTGCGAGCCATAGAGAGGGTGGGGGCGAGAGGGGGCATCGGCCTCCTCGCGGCGTCGGGAACGCTTCGCAGCGAGCTCTATGCGAGGAAGATTCATGCGCTCGCGCCGGAAGCGCGCGTCTTGAGCCCGCTCGATCTCCGGAACGGCGAGGAGCTCCAGGAACGTCTCGTCATGGAACCGGTCTTCGGCCCGCTGCGCAACGGCGGCCGGGCAGGCGGCGGGATCAAGTCGGGCGCGTTTCGCGATCCCGGAAAACGCGAAGAGCTGGCGGAGCCGATGCGCGAGGCCGCGCGCCGGCTGAAGGACGCGGGAGCCGCCCTCGTTCTCACCGCCTGCACCGAGATTCCGCTCGTCCTCGGCCGCGAGTCCGTCGGGGAGATTCCGCTCCTCGATCCCATGGCGGTCGCGGCGGAAGAAGCCGTCGAGATCGCTCTCGGGCGAAGGCCCCTCCCCGCCTGATGCACATCCTCGGAACCGCCGCGATGCGCGAGGCGGACCGGCGCACCATCCAGGAGATCGGAATCCCGGCTCTGGTCCTGATGGAGAGCGCCGGCCGCGCCGTTGTGCAGAAGATGGTGGAGCGCATCGAGGAGATGTCGTCCGGCTCCATCGTCATCGTATGCGGCAAGGGAGGAAACGGCGGCGACGGACTGGTCGTGCTGCGAACGCTCCAAAGCCTCGGCTACGACGCGCGCGCCGTGGTCCTCGCCTCCTTCGAGAGCCTCTCGACCGAGGCCCTCGACAACCTCCAGGCGGCGTTGAAGCTCGGGCTTCCCGTGGAGGCCGCGCCGACGACGGAAGCGTGGGAGGACGTCCTTTCCCAGGTCGCCGCCGCCGATGTCGTGGTCGATGCCATCTTCGGCACCGGGCTCGGCGAGCCTCCTCGCGGGTTTTACCAGAGGGTGATCGAGGATTTGAACTCCCTGGACGCTCTTCGCGTGGCGCTCGACGTCCCCTCGGGACTGTCCTCGGACTCGGGAGCCGTTCCCGGGGTCGCCTTCGACGCCGATCTCACCATCGCCCTCGCTGCCCCGAAAGTCTGCCACTTCGTTCCGCCGGCTTCGGAGCTCTGCGGAGAAGTGGAGGTGGTCGAGATCGGAATCCCGCCCCGGTTCCTGGAGAGCGCGGAGCCGACGCTCGAGACCATCGAGCCCGCGGCTCTCGCCGCGGCCGTCCCCCGAAGGCGGCGTGTCAGTCACAAGGGAACGTACGGGCACCTGTTGATCCTCGCCGGCTCGGTGGGAAAGACGGGAGCCGCGGTGATGGCGGCGGAAGCGGCGCTTCGCACCGGGGTCGGCCTGGTAACGGTCGCTTCGGCGAAGAGCGCCATCCCCATGATGGCGCCGCGACTTCCGGAATCCATGTGGGAGCCGCTTCCCGAGACCGAGTCCGGCGCCCTTTCGCGAAAAGCCCAGTCACGAATCCTCGAGCTTCTCGGCGAGCGCTCCGCTCTCGCTCTCGGTCCCGGGCTCGGGACGGACGACGAGACGGCTGCACTGGTGCGGGAGATCGTAGCCGCCTCAGGAATTCCGACCGTGGTCGACGCCGATGGGCTGAACGCCCTCGCGCGAAAGCCCCGGGCGTTCCCCGAGGGCCGCGCTCTCGCGCTCACGCCCCACCCGGGCGAAGCGGGAAGGCTCCTCGGCTCGTCGGCGAAAGACGTCGAGAGCGATCGCCTGAGTGCGGTGCGCCGGCTCGCTCGGGAGACGAAGTCCCACGTGCTTCTCAAGGGCTACCGGACTCTGGTCTCCGACCCGCGGGGAAACGTCCAGGTGAACCTCACCGGAAACCCGGGAATGGCGACCGGAGGAACCGGCGACGTCCTCACTGGGATTCTGGGCGCTCTACTGGCCCAGGGCATCGACATCGACGAGGCGCTTCCGCTGGGAGCTCACCTGCACGGTCTCGCGGGGGACATGGCCGCGGCCGCCATCGGAGAGACGTCCCTGATCGCGACGGACCTCATCGAGAAGCTTCCGGAGGCCCTGCGCAGCCTGGGGGTGGATTGAAGGAGACGATCGAAGAGACCGACTCCCCGGAGAAGACGTTCGATTCCGCGTTCGAGCTCGCCCGGAGCCATCCGGAGGCCTCCCTCTTCTACCTTCACGGAGACCTCGGCGCGGGGAAGACCCTGTTCACCAAGGGCATCGCGTCCTTTCACGGCATCGACCCGAGCCGGATCACGAGCCCCACGTTCGCGCTCGTTCAGCGGCACAGCGGCGGGAACCGGGTCCTCTACCACATCGACCTCTACCGCATCGATGACGAGCGGGAGCTCGCGGAGCTGGGAATCGAGGAGATGGAGGAGGAAGGAGCGGTGCTGGTGGTAGAGTGGGCGGAAAAGCTCGGCCGCCGCCTTCGAGAGGACGCCATCGACGTCGCCCTCGAGACGGTCTCCGAGAATCGGCGGAGGATGACGATACGGTGCCCATGAGACTCGAGGGAATCATCGCGGCGATTCCCACCCCCTTCCATCCGGACGAGACACTGAATCTCGAGGCGCTCGAGTCGAACGTGAAGCGCTGGAACGACACCGCGCTCACCGGCTACACCGTCCTCGGAACCACCGGCGAGTTCGTATCGCTCACCCTCGACGAGAAGAAGCGCGTCCTCGAGAGGGCGCGGGAGGCGACTCCGCGGGAGAAAGTCTTTCTGGCGGGTACCGGTGCCGAGTCCACGTTCGAGACGATCTCGCTCACGCGCTGGGCGGCGGCGCTCGGCGCCGACTACGCGATCGTGGTGACTCCTCACTACAATCGCCCAGCGTTCGCGCCGCAGTCGCTCGTCGAGCACTATCATCGGATCGCGGACGCGAGCGCGATTCCGGTCGTCGTTTACCACATCCCGGCGTGCACCGGCCTTCGGCTCGAGCCCGCGATGATCGCGCGGATCGCCGAGCATCCCAACGTCGCGGGAATCAAGGACAGCTCCGGCGACGTCCTCGCGCTCCAGGAAACGAGGCGGGTCTGTCCCGAGGAGTTCGCGGTCCTTACCGGCTCGGCCCAGATCCTGCTCGCGGCTTTCACCGTGGGAGCCTCGGGGGCGATTCTCGCCGACGCCTGCGCCGCGTGGGACGAGCCTTCGGAGCTCCAGGAGGCGCTTTCCGCCGGGGAGATCGATCGAGCCCGCGCCATCCAGATGAGGCTCGCGCGCTTCAGCCGTGAGGTCGTTTCCAACCGGGGCATTCCGGGGGTGAAGGCGCTCCTCGATCGCATGGGTTTCTACGGCGGCCCGCCGCGGCTCCCGCTTCTGCCGCTCGCCGCCGACGCGGCCG
>DAISKN010000217.1:0-9863 GCA_036820975.1 Acidobacteriota bacterium
CGGCGCGACGGCGGCCAGGTGATCGGGGCCGGAGAAGACGTGGAGGAGGCCCGCATCCTCGCCGCCCGGAGCGCGCGCGGAGAGGACGTGTTCCGCCTCATGGACGATCTCACCCGCTGGGTGCGGGATACGGTGAGCGTCGACGCCGCGCCGGAGCCGGCTCCGATTCCTCCCTTGCGGGAGATGACAACGACGTCGCTCGAGGCCTTCCGCCTGTACAACGAAGGGCTCCAGGCCCGCCGCCACCTGCGGGTGAGCGACGCCCGGAAACTTCTCACCGAAGCGGTCGAGATCGATCCGACGTTCGCCCTGGCCTACCTGGAGCTCCAGGAGATCGCCCAGTGGCAGGACGAGCCGGCTTACCAGAGTCTGCGGGCGAAGACCCTCGAGCACCAGGACCGGCTGCCGCCGCAGAAGCGGATGATGATGGAAGCGGTAGAGATCTGGAAGGTCGACCCGGCGCGAGCGGAACCCCGAGGAGGAGGACGCCTACCTCCAGCTCGCGCATCTCTATCGCTCGAACTACCAGGCGGACGAGAGCCTCGCGGTCCTGGAAAGCGGCGTCGTCGCCGCTCCTGAATCCGGCTATCTGCGCCTGTACTACGGCTACGGACTCCTCTGGCAGGGGCGCTATCCGGAAGCGATCCATCAGTTCGAGGTCTATTCCCGCATCAATCCCGAGGAGGCCAACCCCTGGGACAGCATGGGCGAGGCCTATCTCATCGCCGGCATCCCCGATCGCGCGCTCGAGAGGTACGCGCGAGCTCTCGAGATCGACCCCAACTTCTCTTCGTCTCATCTCGGCCGGGTCTGGGCTTTCGGCCAGCTCGGAGACTTCCGGTCGGCGCTCGCGGAGCTCGACGCGATCGGAGACAACATTCCGCCTCACCTGACGGCGGATCAGCTCTCGTTCTTTCGCGCCTATCTGCTGTCGCGGGCGGGGAGATACCGGGAGGCCGAGGCGATCCTCGCGCGTCTCGCCGGGCAGTCGAATCCTTCTCCGGCGCTGACGACGGCGATCTGCCAGTTCGGGGCGCTCCTCGACATCGAGCGCGGAAGACCGGCGGCGGGGCTTCTGACGATCGACGGTGCGACGACTCCGGTGCTCGAGCCAGGCCCCAAAGGCCTGGGCTCGCGGCAGCTCGAGGCTCTCTCCTTGCTTCTGGGCGGCGTCGCGGCGTCCCGATCCGGCGACCTCGCGCGCGCCAAGGAGCACCTCGCCAAGCTCGGCGAGCTCTACGATTCGCGCGACCCCCGGGAGAAATGGTGGTATCACCTGCTCCTGGGCGAGCTGGCGCTCGCCTCGGGCGACCCCCGGGCGGCCTACGCCTCGTTCACCCAGGGCGAGCCGACCCACAAGCTGATCTTCAACGTGACCCAGCTACTCTCGAGCCTCGGCGGAAGCCTCATTTTCCGCGACGGGGCCGCGCGCTCCAAAGCTCTCGAGGGAGATCGCCATCTGGCGATCGAGATCTATCGCGAGCTCCTCCGCCCCGACATCGGCCACAAATGGACGGCGGTCCTGGAGCCGCGCTTCCATCTCGAGCTCGCGCGACTCGAGCGGCAGGAGGGCCAGCACGCCCAGGCGGTGAAGCACTATCGAGAGTTTCTCGAGCTCTGGTCCGACGCCGATCGGGACCTCCCCGAGATCGCCGAGGCCCGACGGTTCCTGGCGTCGGCGTCCTGAGGGCGCTCTCGAGGCCCTCATGTCTCGCCACTGGGCGCGCCATTTCGACGAGAACCGCTCCGTGTGGCTCGCGGACAAGGCCGCCTACGAGCGGGCCCCCGCGCTTTCCTCCACCCGATCGGCGGACGTGGTCATCATCGGAGGCGGCTTTACGGGTCTCGCGACCGCCTACCATCTCTCGAAACGATTTCCGGAAAAAGGCATCGTCGTCATCGACGCGCGCGAGATCGGAAACGGCGCGAGCGGGCGCAACGGCGGACAGATGCTCAACTGGGTCCATGGATTCGACCCCAGGTCTCCGGAGGAAGCCAAGAGGATCTACGACGCCACCCGCGGGGGGATCGAGAGCGTTCTCGCCATCGTGGCCGAGCACGGGCTTCGAGTGCCCTTCCGGCGCGAGGGCCACCTGGACGTCGTCACCAGCGCCCGGGCCGCGGACGAGTCCGAGAAAGCTCTCGAGGAGATCGAGGGCTCCGGAGTTCCCCTTCGGTTCCTGAGCCGGAAGGACCTCCTCGAAAAGATTGCGCTCGACGGAGTCGAAGGCGCCATCTTCGATCCCGGAAGCGGCGAGATCGACGGCTTGGCCTACCTCCGGGCCCTTCGGCCGATCCTCGAAGCCCGAGGGGTCGCCCTCTTCGAAGGCACGCCCGCCCTCCGAATCCGCGAGGGGCGGACGATCGAAGTCGACACCCCCGAGGGGACTCTGCGGGCGCAGGCGGCGGTCCTCGCGACCAACGCCTATACCCCGCACCTCGGCTACTTCCGCTCCGGCATCGTGCCCCTCCACTCGCACGCGATCGCGACCGAGCCTCTCTCGCGGGAGGAGTGGACCCGCCGGGGCTGGAAAAGCGGAGTCAACTTCATCGACGACCGCAGTCGGATCTCCTATGGCACGATGACCGCCGGCGGCCGGGTGCTGTTCGGCGGAGGAAGCAACACCGCCTATCAGTACGTCTACGCGAACGGGACCCGTTCGGACGGCCCGCGCGGCCGCGCCGTCGAAGACATGCGCCGGCGGCTCGTCGACTACCTTCCGGGTCTCGAGGGCGTCGCCATCACCCATCGTTGGAGCGGTCCGGTGGCGCTGACGCTCTCGAGGCTGCCGACGATGGGCGTGAGGAGCGCGTACCGCAACCTGTACTTCGCTCTCGGCTACAGCGGCCACGGAATCACCCTGTCGAATCTCGCGGGACAGGTCCTGACGGACCTTTACAGCAGCTCGGACGAAAGGTGGAGAGGGCTCCCCTTCTACGACCGGACGCTCCGCTACATCCCTCCCGAGCCGCTGCGGTTTCTCGGATATCACGCGTATACCCGCTTGACCGGACGCTCGCCGCGGGTCTACGAATCGCCCGTCGGCGGCGCGGAGGGTCGCTGACCGAGCGGTCGGTTTGCGCTAGAATATCTCCCGATGTGTAGATCGATAAACCGGTTGTTCTTTCTATCCCTCCTGACCCTGCCGTGGGCCGCGTCGCTGGAAGCGGCCGCCTCGCGCACATTGTCCGCAGGGAGTGTCGAGGAAGGCCGCGAGCCCAAGATCGACGGCCTGGTGACGGACGACTCCTGGCTCGCAGTCGAGCCGTACAAAGGCTTCACCCAGCAGAATCCGATGGAGGGGGCTCCCGCGACCGAGGAGACGGAGGTCCGCGTCCTCCTGGGCCGGACGACGCTCTATATCGGAATCATCGCCTTCGATTCCGAGCCCGACAAGATCCTGGTGACGGAGAGCCGCCGGGACGCCGAGCTCAACGAGACCGATTCGATTCAGATCGTGCTCGACACCTTCAACGACAACCAGAACGCGTTTCTCTTCGGCACCAATCCCGTCGGCCTCGAGTACGACGGCCAGGTGGCCGCCGAGGGCCAGACGGGAGGCTTCTCCTCGACCGCGGGCGCGGCCGGATCGCAGCGGGGAGGCGTCAGCGGATATAACCCGAACTGGGACGGCGACTGGACGGTCCGCTCGCAGATCACCGATCGCGGCTGGGAAACGGAGATGGCGATCCCTCTCAAGACGCTGCGCTACGAGCCCGGCGAGGGCCGGACCTGGGGCTTCAACGTCGTGAGGAACATAAGACGCAAGAACGAGCAGGTGTTTCTCGCGCCGATCCCCCGAGGGTACAGCGTCTACCGGGTCTCGCTCGCGGCGAAGATTACCGAGCTCAACCTTCCCGGCCGCCGCGACGTCAAGGTCACTCCTTTCGGAGCCGGCCGCACCGACGAGGACAACCTCGCTCTCGTCGACCAGCGCAAGAATCAGTTCGACGTGGGAGTCGACGTCAAGTGGGGCGTGACTCCGAACATGACCGCGGACTTCACCGCCAACACCGACTTCGCCCAGGTGGAGTCGGATGAGCAGCAGGTCAACCTGACGCGGTTCCCCCTGTTCTTTCCCGAGAAGCGCCCGTTCTTCCTCGAGAACGCCCAGACGTTCCAGTTCGGCGCTCCCCAGGAAGTCGACCTCTTCTTCTCGCGTCGCATCGGCCTCTCGCCTTCGGGACTACCGATTTCCATCCTTGGCGGCGCTCGCCTCAGCGGGAAGATCGGGGAGTACAACGTCGGGGTTCTCGACATGCAGACCGACGAGGCGTTCAACGAGCGGACGGACGCCCTTCTGGGGCCGTCGGAGAACTTCGCCGTGGTCCGGGTACAGCGCGAGGTGGGCCGGTCCAATTTCGGCGGGATCTTCGTGAACCGGCAGGCGACCTCGAGCCCTCAGGGAACGTACCTCGACTACAACCGCACCTACGGCGTCGACGCCAACCTCCAGGTCACCGAGAACACGAAGCTCTACACTTACCTCGCGGGATCGTCGACCGAAGGCAGAGACACGGGATATACCTACCGCGGTCTCGTCAACTACGCGACCAACTGGTGGAACGGCCACGTCGGCTACACCGAAGTGAGCGAGGACTTCGTGGCCGCCGCGGGTTTCGTGCCCCGGGTCGGATATCGCAAGCCCCAGCTGCGCTACTTTCTCGACTATCAGCCGCAGAAGTATCCATGGATCCGGCGGTTCTCGCCCCACGTGACCTGGAACGCTTTCTACGGCTTCGACGGCAAGGTCCAGACCTGGCGAGGCCACTGGCATTTCTTCGAGATACAGCCGCGGGCCGGAGGCCGCTTCGGCCTCCGGATCGACAGCGAGGGAGACAACCCCGAAGTCCCGTTCGTCGTTTACAACGGCGCCAACGGCAACCGCGTGGTGATCCCGCCGGGTGACTACACATGGAACCAGTGGACGGCGGACTACTTCGGAAACCCGAGCGCGCCCTTCTTCATGAACCTCCAATTGACCTGGGGAGGGTTCTATGGAGGCGATCTCCAGAGGTACGACATCGCGGCGAACGTCAAGCTCGGTGCGAAGATCCAGGGAAGTGTCGGATGGCGCCGGGATGACGTCACCCTTCCCACCGGAGACTTCGTTTCGGACCTGATCCCGGTGAAGGTGAACTACTCGTTCACCCCCTTGACCAGCATCTCGGCGCTCATCCAGTACAACAGTCAGACGTCCGACGTCTCCTCCAACATCCGCTTCGCCCTCCTCAACCGCAGCGGCACCGGGCTCTTCGTCGTCTACAACGATCAGCGGAATACCTCGGATTTCACGCGCATCGATTCCGAGACCGGACTGGTCTATCCGACGGTCATCGGACGATCGTTCATCGTCAAGTACACCTACCTCTTCGATTTCTAGCTCGTGCTCTTCGTCGCCGCCGCCGTCCTCGTCACCCATGGCGCAGCCGTGGGTGAGGTCACCGACCGCTCCGCCGTCGTCTGGGCTCGATCGAGCGCCGCGGCGGAGATGGTGGTCGCCTACGGGAAAGACAGCGTTGCGCGGGCGCGGAGCGAGGCCTCCCGGGATTTCACCGCGAAGGTGAAGATCGAAAATCTCACGCCGGGGACGCTCTATCAATATCGGGTCCACTTCGAAGCAGAGGGAGAAGCCTCGGCGGCCGTCGAGGGCGCCTTTCGCACCGCCCCTTCACCGGACAGTCCCGCCGCAGTGAGATTCGTGGTTGGAGGCGATCTGGGAGGCCATGGGTACTGTCGCGAGGAGGCGGCGGGCTACGCTTTCTTCGACAGGATGCGCGAGCTCCATCCCGACTTCTTCGTCGCCAACGGAGACTTGATCTACGCCGACAGCAGCTGTCCCGAAGCGCGGCCAGGCGGAAGTCGAAACATCGCCGGAGATTTTCCGAGCATCGACGACCCCGCGGTGGACTGGACGGACGCCGCCCGGGTCCGCGAGATCTATCTCGCCCACTGGAGGTACAACCGCGCGGATCCCGCCTTCCAGCGATTTCTCCTCGAGGTCCCGACGTACTCCCAGTGGGACGACCACGAGGTCATCAACGACTTCGGAGCCGCGTGGCCCCGGCTCGCGCCGGCGACCGGGCGGGAGGGGTACAAGACCCTGGTTCGCGAGGGACGAAAGGCGCTCTTCGATTTTCATCCCCTGTGGCCGCACCCAGAGGAGCCGGAGCGCATCTACCGGTCCTTCCGATGGGGAGCGAACGTCGAGCTCTTCCTCCTCGACGCACGGTCCTATCGGAGCGCGAACGATCAGGAGGATTCGCCCGGCGGCGGGAAGACCCTTCTGGGCCGGGCGCAGCTCGATTGGCTGAAAAAAAGCCTTCAGACCTCGAACGCGATCTGGAAGATCGTGAGCAGCGACGTTCCCCTCTCGATCGCGACGGGAACGCGCGCCGAGGTTTATGGACGGGACGCTTTCGCCGACGGCGATCCCACGGGAGCGGCGCCGACGGGATCGGAGAACGAGCTCCGGGAGCTTCTTTCTCATCTGGACCGGGAGAACGTGAGGAACGTGGTGTTCGTCGTGACCGACGTCCACTTCGCTACGAGCCTGCGCTACGCGATCGACCTCGACTCCGACGGGGACGAGCTCCTCTTCCACGAGCTCGTGACCGGGCCGATGAGCGCGGGTCTGGTGGAGCCGAGGACGCCCGATGCGACGTTCGCGCCCCAGGTCCTCTACGTCGAAGGCGGCATCTTCAACTTCGGATTCGCGACCGCCGATGCTTCCCGGCTGGTCTACGAGGTCCGGGATGACAGCGGTCGCGCGCGGCCGGGATCGACACTGGAGATCCCCGCCGTGAGCTCGGGCCGTTTCGATCGGTAGCCGCTTCCGGGCAACAGGCCAGCAAGCTCGTAGCCGCTCGCGATGATCCCGTCTTTCGTCGCGGCTTCCCGTCCTTGTCTTCGCTGACGCTAGCGGGGGTCGGCGCCGGGGAGACGGCTCCGTCGTTCCTCGCTTCGCTTCGTCGCCGGCTCGCCTAGAAACCGGTCGATCTCACTCGAACCGGAGATCGCGCGCGCCTCGGTCCACAGGCGCTCGGCTTCCTCCGCCTCGCCGCGGGAAGAAGCCAGTACCCCGAGGTACAGCGCCGCTCTCCCCCGGATCTCTTCCGCGTTCCCGTTCTCGTAGGCCGATCGAAAACCACCCTCCGCGGAGGCCGCGTCGTTCCGCATCAGAGCCAGGAGCGCTCTTTCGAGAGCAGCGTCCTCCCCCGTCAGCCCCTCGTAGAGCGCCTCCGCCCGATCGTAGACTCCGAGATCGCGCTCGAGGTTCGCGCGCTCGAGGAGCGCCCTCCGGTTCCCTTCGGAAACTCCGTAGATCTCGAAGACGGAGGCCGCCGAGTCGAGGTCGGCGCGCGCCTTCGACCACTCCCCGGTCTCGGCCCGGAGGATTCCCCGCAGGAGGAGGGCCTCCGCTTCTCCGGCTCCGTCGCCGCCTTCGCGGCTCAGCGCCAGGCTTTCCTCGATCCGCCGGCCCGCCTCGTCCCACCGCGCTCGAGCGCCGGCCTCTCGCGCCTCCTTCAGACGGGCCCCCGCTTTCGCAGCGATCTCTTCCCGGAATCTCGCCTGCTCCCGGCTTTCGCGAATGACCTCTTCGGCTTCCTCCCAATGAGCGAAGGCCCCGTAGCCGCCGAGGCCGACGAGGAGCAGCAGAAGGAAGGCGCCCCAACCCGAGCGCCGGGGGCTCTCGAGGACGAGAGCCGGCGGGGCGGTCGCGGCCCTCGGCGACTCCACCGTCCGCTCTCCGGGCGCGAGGGGGCGGAGGGGCGCTTCGCCGCGAATCACCCTCTCGATGTCGTCGGCGAGCTCGGCTCCGCTCGCGTATCGATCCTCGCGGTCCTTCGCCAGCGCCCGCGCGAGGACACCGTCGAGAGCTCGGGGAATTCCGGTGACGGCCTCGGAGACGGGCTCGGGGTTCTTGAAGAGCACCTGCCGGGTGATGGCCGAGAGGTCGGAGCCAATGAACGGCGGATGGCCGGCCAGCACCGCGTAGAGCAGCGACCCGAGGGAGAAGAGATCGCTGCGGCCGTCCACCTCGTCGGCTTCGAGCTGCTCGGGCGACATGTAATAGGGGGTTCCGATCACCGCGCCCGTCTGGGTGAGGTGCGCGTCTCCGAGCTTGGCGATCCCGAAGTCGGCGATCTTCGGAGATCCCTCCGGAGCGAGAAGGACGTTCGCGGGTTTGACGTCGCGGTGAACGACGCCCTGGCGGTGCGCGAAGTCGAGCGCGCGCGCCAGAAGGACGGCGAGCCGCGATGCCTCCTCCCAGGCGAGCCGGCCGTCGCGCTCCAGGCGGTCGGCCAGCGAGCCTCCGGTCACCAGCTCCATCGCGATGAACGGCACCGAGGTCTTCTCGTCGGTCGCGGCGTCGTGGGTGACGACGATGTTCGGGTGCAGGAGCTTCGCCGCGATCCTGGCCTCCTGGAAGAAGCGCCCGAGGAACGCTTCGCGCTGGGAAGCCCCGAGGGCCGGGGAGAGGTCGACGGTCTTCAGCGCGATCTCGCGGGCCAGCACCGGGTCGTAGCCCCGGTACACGATTCCCATGGTTCCGCGGCCGATGCGGCCGCGAATCTGGTACCGCCCCAGAGAGGGTATTTCCAAGGAACGAAGACCTCGATTGTCGGTGGTTCCCGATCATTGTATCAAGACGAACCGCGCCCCGTTTGGTATGATCGATGAAACTCGACAACCCGGATTCCTTCGACGGAGGTGAGCCCCATGCCCTCGAACTCCAGCTGCGCGCGCTGCGGATACGAGCTCACGGGAGCCGGCGAATTCTGCTCCCGGTGCGGCGCCCGGAAGGACGCCGCTTCCTGGACGCAGCCGGTCGAGATCGCCGGAGCCACGATTCAATCGAAGGCGGTCTCGGGAGGCGGGCTCGCCCCGGGGAAGAAGTACGCGCTCATCGTGGTGCAGGGCGAGGAATCGGGCCGGGTGATTCCGATCGAGAAATCCCGCATCACCCTGGGGCGGGCGGACTGCGACGTCTCGCTCAAGGATCCCGAGCTCTCACGTCAGCACGCGCTCATCTCCATCCATGGAATGAACGCCCGGCTGGAGGATCTGGGAAGCACCAACGGGACGTTCGTGGACGGCGAGCGCGTCGAGAGCGCGGAGCTCTCGGATCGGTCGGAGTTCCGGATCGGTTTTCACGAGTTCGTGTTCGTGATGAGGGATCAGGATGTCGAATGAATCCAGTCGATCGGAAACGGGCGGCCGGGGCGCGACGGTTCTCGTCGCGTCGGCGGTGGGGGCGGCGATCGCCGCGGCCGTCTTCTACCTGCTGCTCCATCAGCCGCGGGTGAAGGATCTCGAGGAAGCGAGGCGGGAAGCGAGCCTCTGCGTCCAGGAGCGCGCGGCGCTGAACGGCCGGGTCTCGGACCTCGAGTCGATGCTGGGCGACCTCCGGCGCGAGAGCGCCGAGCTGGCGGAGCAGATCCGGCTCCGCGAGGAGCGGCTGGCGCGGGCCCAGTCGACGCAGGACGAGATCGTGGCGAAGCTCCAGGAGGAGATCGCGAACGGTCAGGTTCAGGTGGAGAGGCTGAGAGGCCAGCTTCGAGTCGACATGGTGGACGAGATCCTGTTCGACTCCGGCAAGGCGACGCTGAAGCCCGCGGGGAAGGAAGTCCTCAAGAAGCTCGCCTCTGTCCTGGCGAGCTCCGACCGCCAGATCCGCGTGGTGGGCCACACCGACGACGTTCCCATCGTGGGCCGCCTCGCCGAGACTTTTCCCACGAACTGGGAGCTCTCGGCGACGCGAGCAGTGAACGTGGTGCGCTTCCTCCAGGAGGGCGCGAGCCTCGACCCCGCCGTGCTCTCGGCGAGCGCTCTCTCCCAGTATCGTCCCCGGGTTCCC
>DAISKN010000218.1:0-9792 GCA_036820975.1 Acidobacteriota bacterium
CGGGAGCCGCGTAGTCCTGAAGCTTGCCATGCGGAGTGTACGTGAACTGGTGCGTTGGTCTTGCTGGGGGGGTCACCGAGAGCCGGTTTCCATTGGCATCATAGCTGTACTCGATGACGCTGCCGTCGGGTCGGGTGACTCCCAGGATCCGGCCCGCCAGGTCGCGATCGAACGTCGTGGTTCGCGAAAGCGAATCGGTCAGGGAGCTCAGCTCGCCGGAGGCGTCGAATACCGTGGCAAGGAACCGATCCCCTCCCGCGAAGCGGGCCGGACGTCCGCTCGCATCGTACTCGACTAGGAGCGGCGTCAAACCCGCTCGCCGACTCTGGACCACGTGTCCTCGGGCGTCGAGGCGAATCTGCGAGCTCCGGCCCTCGGGGCTGGTGCTCGTCGAGAGCCGCTGAAGCGCGTCATAAGCGCGCGTGAATCGGCGTCCGTTTACGGTCAGGACTTCGGTCAGGGTCTGGAGGCTGAAAGGGTCCGCCGGGTTTGCCAGCGTCGCCGTGCTCTGAAGCGTCGATACCCGGGCGAGTCCGAGCGGTGTCGATACGGTGAGCTGGCCCGGGAGAGCGGCCTGCATGCCAAAGCGAGGATCGGGCATGGCCCGAAGTTGGATGGTGGTGGCGTCCGGCAGGCGAAGCTCGCGAGTGCCGTCCCTGGAGGTGGTCAGCCGAGTGACATCCCCGCCGGGGAACGTGTTCGATCTCTCCTCGAAGTCCAGGCTGGTTTCTCTCACGCTGTAGGTGGTGCTCGCCCCCGTCGCCGTGGTCCTCACGACCTGATAGCCGCCATCCAGAACCTCGCGGACCAGATCCTGGAACCCGCCGGCGGGATCCTCGTCCGTCAACAATCGTCCCTCCGCATCGTAGGCGTACCGGTGCGTGCTACCTGCCGGATCGGTCTCGAGGACGAGGAGCCCGTCGGCCGAATAGGTGAACTCGAACGCGTCGCCCGCGGGGTTGGTGATGGACGCCAGATATCCGTTCGCATCCAGCGTCAGCGTCGTGCGCTGGCCCGAGGAGGCCACGATGGCCGTGGGCCCCCCGTCCGCGGCGCGTTCGATGGTGGTGACGTTTCCCGCGCCATCGGTGATGGTGACGAGCTGTCCTCTTTGGTCGTAACCGAACTCGTATCGCTCGGTTCCGGAGAGCGCATCAACGGTTTCCAGGTGCCGTCCGCTTTCGTCGAACAGATATACCTCGTTGCCAGCCGATGAGGTGATGTGAATGTTGGACGAGGAGAATCCGTCGAAAACGGACCTCAGGGAGCGTACGCGCCTGTTGAGACCGTCACTGATGTACAAACCGCCGCTCGGTGGCAACGCCAGCGCATTGGGCCCCCATAGCTGCGCCGCTGTGGCGGGACCGCCGTCCCCACCGAACGCCGACGTTCCATTGCCGGCGACGGTTTGAATGATCCCGTCCGGACCTATGCGACGGACTCGGTCGCTCCTCGTTGGGGAGGCGTCCTCGGTGAAGTAAATGGATCCGTCTCGATCGATGGCGATGTCCCTGGGCCGGTTGAGCCGCGCGCTCTTCGCCGGCCCGCCGTCTCCAGAGAACCCCGCGAACCCGTTTCCGGCCACGGTGTTGATGACGCCATCCGGTCCGACTCTCCGAATCCGATGGTTGTCGCGGTCCGTCAGGTACAGGCTCCCGTCCACGCCCATGGCGATGCCCCACGGAGACCGGAGTTGCGCCCGCGCGGCCGGACCGCCATCCCCGCTGAACCCCGGGGTCCCGGTCCCGGCGACCGTTTGGATGGTCCCATCGGGTCCGACGCGCCGGATTTTGTGCAAGGCGAGGTCGGTGACATAGAGGCTGCCGTCCGGAGCAGCGGCAACGTCAATCATGGAGCTGAACGGTTCGATCTCCGGAGGAATGACCTCGCGAACGATTCCGTCGGGACCCACTCTTATTACGTGGTTCTGATCGACCGAGTACACACTTCCGTCCGGAGCGACCTCCAACGCGCGTGACCCGATGCGTTGTGACTGCGTAGCGGGGACGCAATCGACAAAACTCGTGACTGCCGGGTTTCCGGCAAAGGTGGTAATGGTCCCATCGACGAGTACCCGGCGCACGAGACCGTTGTCGCTGACGTAAAGGGTGCCGTCGGGTCCCGCCGCGATGGCTCGCAGAAGCCCGAAGCTCGCGTCGGTGGCCGGAACGCCGTCGCCCGTCGAGGTGCCTCCACCGGCGATCGTGCGGATGATGGGGCCCTCCCTTCCGGCGCTCACGCGCGAGCCGTCGCCGCGATGGAGGACGCGCGCGTTCACGTCGTAGCGATGATGGACGTCGAACGTCCAACCCCCCGGTCCCTGGCGAGCTTGATCCCGCGGCGTCGCCTCGGGCGGAATGCCCCCGAGAAAGCCCTGCCAGGAACGAATCAAGCTCGTTTCCTGTCTCGCCTGACTTTTGACGGTGCCGGGAATGACGCAGGCTGCGAAGCCGGGTCTCGCGGCGTCGCCGAAGCAAGACAGACCGAAACTTCGAGAGCTGGCGGCGGGGACGGCGTAGGCGAACGGATACACGTACTCCACTTGAACCGACACCGGCTGCGCCCCGTGAACGAGCCTTCCGTAGGCGTCCCTGCCGTCCCAGCGGAACGTCGTTGCCGCGTTAGGGCTGCCGGGAAAACTCTCCACGAACTCCCGCCCGGCGATGGATACTTTCAGGTCGATCCGCTTCAGACTGGCGGGAACCGCGGGACCGGTCAAAGGGATCCTCAGGGAGCTCGCCGCCCTTCTTCCTGGAGTTGCATCGCTGCGGTAGTGCAGCCGGAACGGCGTCCCCACGATCGCGATGCTCTCTTCGAGACTCTGGCTCTGGCATCCGAGAATGGAGCCCTCTTCCTCGCACTCGTCGTCTGGAGGGGGATCGTCCGGCTCCGGAGGGTCGCAGTCGGGACAGGGAGGCCCGGGAGGGACGTCCGGAGGGAGTCGCTCCGGGAAGTTCAAATCGATCCAGGAGAAGTGCGTCACCCGCGCGCGCCACAGGCTCGCGCCCGGCTGGTACAGCGCCGCGAGGCGGGAACGCTCGGCGTCGGTGATGCCGAGGGCGGCGAGAGCGGCTCCGGTATCGGCGATCCCGTCGCCGTTGATATCGACGTTGGCGAGCCCCGCCGTCTCGCTCACGATGCCGATGATTCGTCCGTTCTCTTCCGGGACCCAGGCGTTTCGGGACGATGCCACGCCGCACTGGTCGACGTATTTTCTGCCGCTGAGACTTCCCACCGGTACCGGAAGACCGACGGGGAAGTCCAGGAAGTTCTCCACGTAGAACGAAACGGGCTTGCTGAAACGGACCTCGTCCGCTCCTGCTTGAACGGCCTCGTCGGCGCTCAGCTCGACGGCGTACGTGTAGGCGCTCGTCGGGGGAAGCTCGAGCGGCATCGCCGCCGGACCGTTCTCACCGACGGTGGCCTCGGTGAGCCGGATGTTCAAGCTGGAGATGGCCGGCAAGACCGTCCCATCGGGCAGCAGGAGGTGCACCATGTTGCCGCCCTCTGGAAAGACGAGGGTGGCCTGCCGCGGACCATCCTCGTCGATTCGAACGCTGCCCCGGGCAACCTGGGCCGCGGCCCCGATTGCGAAATCGATGCGGGTCGCGACGGGATCGCGCTGCAGCAAAATCACGTCCGGAACGTTCACGTACTCCTGCCATGGAACGGAAACGATTCTCATCGCGGAGGTGAAGGCGGTCTTTTCGAAAGCCACCGTCAAGAAGCCGCCCCCGTTGACGGCGATATCGAAAGCGCCGTCGGACCGGGTTTCGGTCGCGCCGTACTCCGGGTGGTCTTTGATCGTGATCTCCACTCCGGACAGCGGAGTCTCGTCGCTCGAAAGCGCCCGACCGCGCAGCACGGCGGCACGCACCGGCGAGATCGTGCCGGGTACTACGCCTTGCTGGATGGGATTGGCTCCGCTGTAAAGAAAGCTCGTGGCCGAGCCCAGCGTGGTGGTGATGGTGTCGTCGAGCGAGGGCGCAACGTCTCTGGGATCGGGAGTTCCAACCATGACCACGGCGACCGTTGCGGACGCTGAGCCACGGTTGCCTGCGGCATCGGTGGCGGTGAACTGAACCATCGTCGCGCCTAAGGGAAAAACCGCCGGCGCGTCGTGGACCGGTACCAGCAAGCCATCCTGATCGTCCTGTGCGGTGGCGGATTGGAGAAAACTCTGGATCCGTGGATCATCGGCGGACAGGCCTTCGTCCGAGCTGCTGAAGAGGGTGAGGTCGTCGGGGGGCGTCACCATGGGAGCCGTCCGGTCCGGGTACACGACTTCGCACCTCGGGCGACTACACAGAAGGACGAGCTTTCGTGAATCGATCACCGTGATCAACCCGTCCCGGTCCAGATCCGCGGGATCTTCGGGACCGAGCGCGGGCGAGCCGCGCCGGGCGAGGAGGAGTTCCAGGTCCAGTCGGTCGATGTCCCCGTCTCCGTCCAAATCCCCCTGTTGAACGGCGATGGATGCGGATTGGTAACCGAGGAGCAACAGGAACGCCGCCAGAAGGCTTGTTCTCGACATCGCGGACCTCCATTCCCGGTTTGGAAAAAATTCGTATCCCTGTAATGGGAAAGCGCAAAAACAAGGAGGGTCGCAGAGATTTTTTTCCGGGTTGGACAGGAGAGACCTGGAGTGGTACCTGACCTCCACCTCGACCTTCTCCGGAGCTCTGGAGAGGCCAATCCACGGCCGGGGCCCTGGGCTCCCGATGGCGCCAGCACTAAACTCTCGGCGTCCATGACACCGAAGTCGCATCCGGTCCCCGGTCGAACGCCAGCCTACGAGTCACTCCCGTGCTCGGCCGCCTCCCGGCCGTCGAGTCGGGCGACGCAGGAAAACCGTGGAAACCGCCGGACGGGAGGTGAAGGAGAAAAATGTTGCGGGCGTGGTCGTCGGTCTCCGTACACGCCGCCAGTGTCCGGGCGGCGGGCGCTCACCTGCGAATGGAGCGCCTGGCGCGCCAGGCGATGCTCGTCAGGCCGGTGAGAACGAGCGGCAGTACCCCGGGCTCGGGCACGGCTGAACTGGCGGTGACCGTGGGCGGAGACAAGAGGCGGAGAAGCAGCTCACGGCGTTGCGCGAGATCGCGGAGCGGGAGTTCGTGCCGGAGTTCTACGTCGCGCTGCTCTATACGGGCATGGGCGACAAGGAACAGGCTTTTTCATCGCTGGAGGGGGGGCCTACCAGGAGAGGTCCGGGTATCTCATGGAAATCCATCTCGATGCCATGTTCGACCCGCTGCGCCCGGACCCGAGGTTTCCCGCGCTCGTGCGGCGTCTCGGACTCGAAGCGACGCAGCCCACCTTGTGACGGACCGAAGAAAGAATCGGCCGAGGCGCCGGGGACTCCCCGGCGCCTCGGCCGATTCGAAATCGTTATCGGTTGAGGGCGCCGCTTACCAGCGACGGCCGCCGCCGAACCCGCCGCCACCGCCGCCGCCGCCGTTGGTCTTCGGCTTGGCTTCGTTGACGTTCAGGGTGCGCCCGCCGAGCTGCGTTCCGTTGACTCCGCGGATGGCGTTCTGCGCCGCTCCGGAATCGTGCATCTCGATGAAGGCGAACCCTCGCGGGCGGCCGGTATCGCGATCGGTGATTACGCTGACGCTAGCCACGTCGCCATAAGCCGCGAAGACGTCCCGGAGCTGCTGCTCGGTGACGTCGAAAGAACAATTGCCTACGTAAATCTTGGACATGAAACGACTCCTGATCGAAAGGGCCTAAGCGAGGGCTAACGGAGGTGTGGTGACAATCACCAGCAGGAAAGCTACGAAAAGCCGTCGGGTAGCCAGACGCATCATACTCCGCTTATTCGAGGCGAAAGTCAAAGAAATTTTCGTCTTCGTCGTCAGTGCGTGTCGACCAGGCGCCCATGCTTCTGGAGGACGCTCTTGAGCTCGGCGTGTGGGATGGCGTGGTAGCGCCAGTAGTCGGCGCCGGTCATGGTATCGGCGGCGAGCATCGCGTTGACGATCGCCTCCTCGGTCGCCTCGGCGGTGGCGGTAAAGAGCGGGTCGATGGCATCCGATGCGAGCCTTTGAATGGCGGCGGCCGGCAGCGCCGAGCCGTCGGTGTCGCTGTTGCCCGCGTCCGCCCCACGGTTGGCCGTCGAGAACGCGATGAAGATGTCTCCGGAGCCGTTTCCGTGGATCGAGCCCAGCCGGCCCATGCCGAGGCTCACTCGTCGGGCGATCCGCTTGAGCTGATCCGGCGTCAACGGGGCATCGGTCGCGACCACCACGATGATCGAGCCCTGCTCCGCCTCGTCGGGCGCGTTCGACTGCGGCTCGGGCGGACCCGACGAGTCGATGCACGCGGGCACCGGGCTTCCGTCAGGCCGCAGCACCGGCGGCTCGATCCTCTGCGCCACGCACGGCTCGTAGCCCGCGATCTCGCGCCCCACGGGAATTCCAGCGATGCGGAGCTGAGAGCGCGTTCCGTAGTTGCATTGAACCAGCACACCCAGCGTGAATCCGCCGGCCGCGGACGCCAGCACTCGCGACGCGGTGCCGGTTCCACCCTTGAAGCCATTGCAGAGCATTCCCGTGCCCCCGCCCACGTTCCCCTCGGCGATGCGCCCGCCCGAAGCGGAGTCCAGCGCGCGCATCGCGTGCTCGGCCTTGACGTGCAGCCCCTTCTGATCGTTCAGGCGGCCGTCGGACGTTTCCGCGACGACCGGATACCAGAAGGGCCCCGGAGCGTCCTGCTTCACCATCCAGGACACGGCGGCGTCGCGGACCGTTCCCACGCTCAGAGTGTTCGTAATGAGAACGGGAGTCTCGATGACTCCGCTTTCTTCGACCCAGTGAGTCCCCGTCATGTCGCCGTTGCCGTTTCCGGCGTAGAAGGCGCCGAACACGGAGTCGAACGAGCCTTTGCCGCGGGGCAGAATCGCCGTGACACCCGTTCGAACCGGCCCCTTTCCGACCGTCCGCTTTCCCTCGCCCTCGATGAGCGTCGCGTAGCCCACCTCGACACCGGGGACGTCGGTAATGGCGTTGAAGCGACCGGGCGTGCCATCGAACGGGATTCCGAGATCTCGACCCCGGGCCTTCGTCTGGCTCCAGGCCTCGTCAAACGCGAGAACGCTCAGGAGCACGGCTCCGAGCAGACCTTGAACGTTGCGGAGATTCCTTCGCATGGTCGTCCTCATTGCCCGGAATCGTCGGCTGACGGCCCGTAGATCGAGGGGACCTTGCCGCCCATCGGACGCAGGTAGGTGCTGAGCTGCCCGCGATGGTGTATCGCGGCGAAGAGGAAGCCCCAGACGAATCCGTCGATCGTCGTTTCCCACGCCGCATCCCCGCCCATCAGGAATTTGCCCTTCTTCTGCCAGCCCGCCTCATCGAGCTTCTCGAGTCGCTCGGTCACCGCCTTGGCGTTGCGCTCGTAAGCCGCGACGATTTCGTCGGTGCTCGAAGGGGCTTTTTCCTCCTTCCACTCGACGACTCCCTTGTCGAGCAGACTCAGTAGCGCCGCCTCCTCGGTCGCCATCACCCAGGCGAGGTCGGCCGCGGTCCTCGACTTCGGATCCGGCCGGTAGTCGAGGCGACTTTGGGGTAGGGCCTTCAGTACTCGCACGAACGCGGGGAACTCCGCCTTGCGGCGCTCCACGCAGAACTCACCTTTCGTCATTTCGATTCCTCCTTGGGCCGAGAGTCTACTTCGTCAGCTCGCGGAATGGTGAAAGGCTCGAGGCACAGGACTCGAGGCACCGGCTCTCGACCTCGGAGGCTAGCCCTTCCACCACCGCAGGACGCGCAGGGCCCGGAGCGTGTTCCACCTCGACGGCCTTCTCAGACGCTCCATCTCGAAGAAGACCCTGCCAGGGTAGCTGTGCTCGAGGTTCCACCGGCCGTCCGGCCGGCGCTTGTTCTCGAGCAGCGCGATCGCATCGCTCAAGCGCTCGTCCCTGGGGGCGCCGACGTCCCGGAAGTAATCGAGAGCGCGCAAGAAGTCGTAGCGCCATCGGGGCGGATGGGCGAGGCGCAGGAAGTCCGGCTTGATGACTTCGCCCGTGCGGTGCGAACGGAAGAGTCGGTGTTGGAGCAGAAACTCCCGGCCGCGGGACTGCGCGGAACGGATGGCGCTGGCTCTGCGAGGACGGTGCTGCTCGTACAGGCGCAGACCTTCCAGCACGGAGATCGTGGTATGCATCGAGGCGTGCGTCGCGCCCCGTGGCCGTTGGCAGTTCCAGCCTCCATCGGGCATCTGCTGCTCGAGGAGGTGCGCGGCGGCCGCGTCGAGCCGATCGTCCTCGTATCGAAAGTAGCTCAGGATCGAGAGCACCATCCCGGTGATGCAGGTCTCCGCTCGGCGGGGCGGGTAGTCGATTCCGCCGTCGGAACACATCCCGCCATCGAGAAGGAGGGCGCAGGCGGTCGTGGACTGCGGGTTCTCGGGCGAGAGACCGAGGTCCCGCAGCGACAACATCGTATAGGTCGTCGACTTCCACTTCGGGTTGTACAAGCCGCCCGCCCAGGTGCCTTCCGCGTCCTGGCGGTTCAGAAGCCGAGCGCCCCAGCCCTCGATCGCGACTCGCTCGCGCTCCCGCTGGACCGACCGCGGCGGGGCATCGGCGAGGTCGCGGAGCGCCTGCCAACGAATGCTCGGGTCGCCGGCCAGGAGCCAATTCGAGGTTTCGCCCGGCAGCGTCCTCGTGTCCATCGCGCGAGCTATCGGCCGAACGCGTACAGAACGCCGTCCTGGCTTCCGATGACGATGCGTCCGGAAGCGACGGCGGGGGAGGCGACGATGGACGCCCCGGCGTCGAACTCCCAGACCTTCGCGCCGGTCTTCAGGTCCAGGACGTAGAAGCGGCCGTCCCCCGAGCCCACGTATACGCGATCGCCCGCGGTGACGGGGGAGGACTCCACCCGGGCGCCGGTCGCGAACGTCCAGACGCCCTGGCCCGTTTTCTGATCGATGGCGTGCACCATCTTGTCCCGGCCGCCGACGATGACCTTGCCGTCGGCCACGGCGGCTGAGGAGTAGAAAGGGAAGTGGCGCTCCGGGTGCTCGTAACGCCATAGGTATTTCTTGCTCTTCAAGTCCACGGCGAGGACGTCGTTCGCGAACGTTCCGTAGTAGGCGATGCCGTCGACGAGGGCCGGAGTCGCCGCGGTGTAGGCGCCGGAGTCGAACTGGAGGGCCTCGGTTCCGTCGGAGAGACGGATTCCCCGGAAGACGGAATCGCAGCCGGTCACGTAGATGAGCCCGTCCGATACGGCCGGAGTGCTGTGGAGCGGCCCCATGGCCTGGAACTTCCACTTCAGGGCCCCGGTCTTGCGGTCGAGGGCATAGAGGTGCTCGTCGTACGAAGAAATGAGAACGTCGCCTTCCACGACGACCGCGGAGGACTTGATCTCGCTTCCGGTCTCGAACGTCCAGAGGGTCTCGCCGTCCGAAGCGCGAAACGCGTGGAGCGTTCCGAGAAGGTCCCCGACGTAGACGACGCCGTCGGAAACGGTGGGGGAGGACTCTCCGAAGCGATCGGCCTCCTCTCCGAAGTCCCGCTTCCAGCGCACGGATCCGTCTTCCAGGCTCAGCGCCGCCACCAGGCCGGGAAGTGCGGTCATGTACACGACGCCGTCCACGATCGCGGCGGAGGAGTCGATCGAGAAACCCGCTTCGAAGCTCCAGAGGAGCCGAAGCTCGTCACCGATCTCGGCGGCGGATCGGCCCGTCCGCAGCATGTTTCCCCGAAACTGGCTCCACTGGTCCGTGGGGGACACGTCGGATCCGGGCGCGGAGCCGACGACGGCGAGCGCGAAGGCGGCCGCG
>DAISKN010000219.1:0-9768 GCA_036820975.1 Acidobacteriota bacterium
GGCCAGCTACATCGCGTTCATCGGTGCGACGCGAACCATGCACCCCGACTTCGGCGGGGACGTGTCGCCGGGGAGCGCGCAGGTGTACGGTTTTCCGTACGCGGTTGTGGACAGCACCGTGATCAGGCGAGCGGTCCAGTTCCAGTACTCGGATGAAAGCGACGGTGTCGATCACGCGACGAACCTGAGCGTGCCCTTCTATCCCATTCCGGATGAAGCGATCACCCAGGCGCATTGGATCGAGGGCGGCGATCGGGGCAACATCGACCTCCGCGGCACCAACGATCGCCATCTGCTCATCGTCGATCGTGATCGTCGGCATCTCTACGAGTTGTATAACGTGTTCCACGACGGCAGCCAGTGGCGCGCTGGTTCAGGCGCGTTCTTCGATCTCGGAGCGAACACACTCGCCCTTCCCCGCGAGGTCGGCCTGGATCCCGGGGTCCTTCTCTTCGTGACCGGGCTCGCGGGCGGCGTGACCTTGCTCATCGGTCTCGTGCCCGCGCTCGGAAGCACTCGTGCGGATTCGGCGGCGATGTTGAAGGAGTCCGCCGCCTCGGTGAGCGAGAGTAAGGCAGCGCGCCGGCTTCGTGGGCTTTTTGCGGTGCTGCAAGTGGGCCTGGCTACCTCACTCCTCATCGGAGCGGCGCTCCTTCTGCGCAGCTTTCACGAGCTTTCGCGGGTCACGACCGGCGCGCGGACCGATTCCGTGCTGGCGCTGCCGGTGGCCCTCCCCGACGCTACGTACCCCGACGACGCAAGCGTCGAAAGCTTCTGGCAGCGTCTTCTCGAACAAGCTCGGAGAATCCCCGGAGTGGTCGAGGCGGCGTGCAGCATGTCGCTGCCCCCGGACCTCCTGGTGATGACCAATCCCTTCACCGTCGAGGGCCGCCCCACACCCTCCCATCAGACGCCTCCTCTGGCGGAGCAGCTTCTGGTGAGCCCACGGTACTTCGAGACCCTCGGCATCCCCACCCGTGAGGGGCGCGACTTCTCTTTGGGCGATCGCTCCGACTCGACGCCGGTACTGATCGTCAACGAGACGCTCGCCCGACGCCATTTTCCGCAAGGCGACGCGCTCGGCCATCGGATCCAGCTCGGTGAACCGAGACCCGACGGCCGGTGGCACACCATCGTGGGCATCGTCGCTGACGTGAAGTACAGCGGGCTCGATGCCAGCCCGGCGCCGACGGTTTACGTTTCTTATTTCCAGGACTCATGGTGGCGAGAGATGTATCTCACCGTGAGGACCGCAGGCGATCCGCTCGCCGTCGCTCCGCTCTTGCGCTCGACCATCTCCGCCCTCGATTCGACGCTCGCTCCGGGTGAGGCCAAAACGCTCGATCGCATCGCGGCGGAGTCGGTCTCCGGACCTCGTTTCCGCACCGCGCTCGTGGCGGCCTTCGCCGGCCTCGCGCTGTCGCTCGCCATCGTCGGCGTCTACGGCGTCGTCTCGCAGGCGGTGGTGGGGCGGACCCGCGAGATCGGAATTCGCCGCGCCTTCGGCGCGAGCGATCGCGACATTCTGAGAAAGCTCGTCGCCGAAGGGATGAGGATCCTCGTCGCCGGCGGGGCGTTCGGGGTTCTGGCGTCGCTGGGACTCTCTCGCGTTCTCGGCGCGATGCTCTTTCAGGTGCGACCCTTCGATCCGGCCACGTTCCTTGGCGTCCCGCTGTTGTTAGGGGCAGTGGGAGTCTTCGCCTGCTACCTTCCAGCTCGCCGCGCGCTTCGCGTCGAGCCGGTCATGGTGCTCCGCGGTTAGCGGCCATCGAGGCTAGGAGCCTCGATCTGTCCCACGTCCAGTCGAAGCGCGATCCAGCCGCGGTGCGCCATGACCAGCGCAGAGGCAGTATCGAGCCCCGGAAGGGAACCGCACGCTTGATGAACTCCCACGGGGGATCTCCCTTTGACGGATTTCGCTTGGAAAGGGACGAAAACTCTATCAAACCGAGGGCTCTTGTGCGGCGCCTCGAGGGATTCGTCTACGAAGGAAGCCGCGCGTCACCCGGGAAGCTCATGCGGCGAAGGAGGTCCCGAAAGCGCGGGTCGTCCTTAAGCCAGTCGAGGGGAGGGTATACCGCGAGATACACCAGGAGGTAGGAGCGCTCCGCGAAGGCCTCCTCGAACGACTCGAATGCACCCTCCCGGTCCCCCAAACAGGCATCGAGCCATGCCAGCGTAATCGGCGGAATGTATCGGGTCTCGGAGAGCTCCGTCAGTTCCTTCAGGAGTTCTCGAGCTTCCGCGCCTCGCCCCGATTTCGCGTACGCACAACCGAGGTACCCCAGGACGGCCGGGTTCCTCTTCGATAGTGTGGCGGCTTTTTCGAGCACGGAGATGGCTTCGTCGTACCTCGATACCTGCGCATAGGTATCGCCGAGGTGCCATAGCGCGAAAACGAAGTTCGGGTCCAACTCCAGCGCGTTCCGGAACTCGCGGACGGCATTGTCGTACCGACGAGCGTAGAAGAGGACCTGGCCCAGCCGGGCTCGGGAGTTCACCGAGAGGGGATCGATCTCGACGGCCCTCCTCCCCTCCGCGATCGCCTGATCGAACCGCCCGAGCGCCACCAAGTAAAGGGAATACAATTGATGGGCTTCGGCATACTTCGGGTTGAGCGCGATCGCTCGGAGAAACGACTCTTCGGCTCCGTGCCAGTCCCGATCGAAGAACTTCGCCCAACCGAGCGACACGTGGGCTTCGGCGAGCCCTTCGTCGATCCGGAGGGCTTCGCTCGCCGCGGCGATGGCCTTGGACCGCATCTCGCCTGGAGGTCTCCCGATCAAAGTCATCCCCAGACGGTTGTAGGAGTCCGCAAGTCCGGAATATGCGGCGGCGTAGCGCGGCTCCTTCGCGAGCGCTCCCTCGAAGTAGCCGACGGCCTTCTCGAGCTCGGCCTCACTCGTTCGATTGAAATGGTACCGGCCCCGCAAGTATGCCTCATAGGCCTCGGGATCGATCGGGCCGGCTTCGGCCAGGCGGGACTCCTCCGCGGGCGTCAGAGCAACCTGGACCTCGCGGGCGATCTCCCGGGCCACTTCGCTGTGAAGCGCCAGAATGTCGCGCAGTTCGCGATCGTAATTCTCGGCCCAGAGGTGGCGATCGGCTCGAGCATCAATCAACTGCGCGGTCACCCGAACCCGGCTATCCGCCTTGAGCACGGACCCTTCCACGATCGCGTCGACCGAGAGCTCGCGACCGATCTGGGGAAGGGGCGCCTGCGTGTCCTTGTATCGCATCACCGAGGTTCGCGAGACGACCCGTAGCGCGCTGAACCTGGATAGCTCGGTAATCAACGCTTCGGTCATACCGTCCGCGAAATACTCCTGTTCCGGATCGCCGGATAGATTCTCGAGCGGCAGGACGGCGATGGATTGGATGCCGGGCCCAATCGTGGTCTCAATCCGATCGCGCCGCTGGATTCTGGACAAAAAGAACGCGACGACGAGGATGGCCAGGACCGCCGCGGCTAAAGCGGCTCCCGCTCGCCAAGACGTTCGAGCGGCCGCCCCCGCCGGAAGTGGCGGAGCCGACGATTCCACCGCGAGGATTTCCCGCGCCAGATCCCGGGTGGAATCGTAGCGGTCTTGAGAATTCTTCGCGAGGCACCTCTCGAGGATCCGCGCCAATGGCGGCGGAACGGAGGGATTGTGCGAGCGAACGGGCTCCGGCTCTTCCCCGAGGATGGCGCGGCGAGTTTCCGCGGTGCTCGACTTCTCGAACGGCCGCTTGCCCGTGGCGAGCTCGTAGAGAATCGCCCCGAACGAGAACTGGTCGGAGCGGAAATCGACCGGCAGTCCCTTCGCCTGCTCCGGCGACATGTACGCCACGGTACCCACGATGACGCCTTCCTGCGTCTCGACCCTGTCGCTCGTCGCCATCTCGGAGTCGATCCCGGAAGGATAGGGCCGAAGCTTGGCGAGTCCGAAATCGAGGATCTTCACGTAGCCGTCGCGGCTCAGCATGATGTTCTCCGGCTTCAGATCCCGATGCACTATGCCCGCCGCGTGAGCCTTGGCGAGTCCTTCCGCGACCTGTTTCCCGAGTTCGAGCAGCTTTCTGGGAGGGAGGGGGCCGGAAACCAGCAGCTCGCGCAGCGTGCTCCCCTCCACATACTCCATTGCGATGTAGCGCGTGCCCTGGTGCTCGCCGATTTCATGAATCGTGACGATGTTGGGATGGTTGAGCGCCGACGCCGTCCGGGCCTCCTGCTCGAACCGCAGGAGCCGTTCGGGATCGGAGGCGAGCCCGGGCCGGAGCACCTTGATGGCGACCTCTCGGCCGAGCTTCCGGTCCCTGGCGCGGTAGACGTCGCCCATTCCGCCCGAGCCGAGCGAGGCGAGAATCTCGTAGGAGCCGAGAAGACTGCCGCTCTCGCGCGCCATGACCGGTCCTGCTTTCAGTGGCGCAAGCTTAGTCTCTCTTAGACGCTTCCGCCAATGCAGCCTAGCGGAGGCTCAGGAGTCCCGAGGCCTCGCCGTTGATCACCATGTCGGGCATCGGGAAGCCGGCGTCCTTGAAGCCCGACTCCCGAGCGACGCGAAAACTTGTCTCTCCTGGAGCCGGCCACCGGTGCTGGAATCACCCCTTGGACTCGAAGCTGACCTTCTCGACGTACATCTCCGCTTTGATCGTTCGGATGGAGTCCGCGTTGGCGGAACTTGCGTCGTCGCTGATGCCAAAGATCCCCACGTTCGAGAGCTCGATCGTGCCCAGCACTTCCGTCAAGTCGGGCGCGAGGAGCTCGAGCTTGCCCTTCAGCTCGTCCCCGTCCGAGCAGTTGCCCTTGACGACGAAATCCTCGTGCCAGTCGACGAAGTCCTGCGCATAAGCCTCGGGCAACGTCACCACCAGGTCGGAGACGTCGAAGTCACCCGGCATTTTCATGTGGTTCCGTACATCACCGAGCTCCTCTTCCAGCATCTCTCTCTTGATCGTCAGCGAATCGATCTTCGTCACCCGCGAGCAGTCGAGATCGCCCAGCGTCATTCGAAAATTCGAGTTGAGCCATTTCTTCGAAGCCTTTGCCGCGCCGAGCTTCGCACCGCTTCCCTTCGCCCTGGTCGTGTACTCCGGCTGGAGCTTGACGGTCAGGAAGGCGGAATCCTTGCCGGCGCCGTCGAGCGCCGGGAATTGCACCTCGGTGATGAGGGCGCTCGAGAACTCGCGGCGCCACATCTCCTTGTATTGAGCGTCCATGGCGACGATCGCGCCGTCTCTGCGATCGAGCGCGCCCGAGAGAGTCGCCTCGATCCAGTCGGCCAAAGATCCCGCCAGGGGCAGACTCAGCGTGATCTCGATGTCGGCATAACTGAGCTGCGCGAGGTGTTTCTTCGGGTAGGAGCCGCCGATGCCCAGGGCGTCGACGACGACATCCCCGCGCGCGTCGCCTCCCTTCACGCTCTGGAGCCAGCCAGCCACAGCGCCGTCCAGCTCCAGGGCGAACTTCCCAGCCGTGTAGGTCCGCGCCGGGGCAGCCTCGCTCGCCCGCTCCGCCAGCTTCAGCGCCGCCACTCCAGCGGCCATCGTGCTCAGGAACCTCCGACGCTCGACCTTCATTTTCCGTCCCTCCTCGTAAGATTGGGTCAACGCCGAACCGTAATCGCAATCCACGTGCCGAACGAATGCGAGTCGAAACGCCGCTGACAATCCAGCGCAAAACACTGTGATAATTTGGGTTAGGCGACCAGGGGCCTCGAGCGACGCCTGCGGCTCGCTGTATCGGGCCTAGCTACGGTCTCGGGACAGCGGACTCTCTTGGCCCCGGCAAATGCCAGCGAAGTTTGCATTTGCGGATGTTCTCGAGCGGCCGTGTAGCGGCCCGAGCAACAGTCGTTCTCCACGTCCGACGAGACCGCGTGGGTGACGGGCCCCATCTGGATGCGGACGGCGGGGTCATTGCAGTTGAGCTCGGTCTCTGGTTTCATTCCTGATTTGGCTTGAACCGGGACATCTGGTACAACTCTCGCCCATGGGCGTGAAAACGATTGCTCGGCGGAGCGACGAATGACGAAAGCGTCGGATGTTTCGCGTCGAACTGCGATTGGAGCGGTGATTGCCGGCGCGGCGGCGATGGCGGCTTCTGGGCGGGAGACCGCGGTGGGGCAGGAAGCGGGTGATAAGGAGCGGGTACAGGGAATCGGCGGGTTCTTTTTCCGTGCAAAGGATCCCAAGAAACTTGCCGAGTGGTACGAGAGCCACCTCGGTGTCACGCGCGTGCCCGAGAATTACGACCTGACCCCGTGGCGGACCGACGCGGGGACCACGGTCTTCGCACCGTTTCGGGAGGATACGTCTTACTTCGGCGACCAAAGGCTCCAGTGGATGATCAACTTTCGCGTCGGCGACCTTCAAAAGATGACCGATCAACTCCGAGCCGAGGGCATCGAAGTCGAGGCGGATCCCGAGGTCTATCCGAACGGGCGCTTCGCGAGGTTGTCCGATCCCGAAGGCAACCCGATCCAACTCTGGCAACCCGGCGGCAAAGATCCGGGCTGAGTTGACCGGGGCTGCCCTGGTCGTCGACGGTCGAAAACCATGGAGCCACGCGCCCATCGACTCACCGTTGCCCGGAGCCAGAGCTTTCCCTAGGATACTAGGGCTGCGGAGGCGCCATTGATTCAGCTTGCAGCCGAGGTGGGCGGTACGTTCACCGACCTCATCTGGACGGACGGGATGGGGCGGGTGCGCACTCACAAGGTGCCGTCGACGCCGTTCGATCCCTCGCAAGCCGTCATCCAGGGGCTCGACGAGTGCCTCGGGGAGAACGCCCCCGGCCTCCGGCGGCTCTTCCACGGCTCGACGGTCGCGACCAACGCCGTCCTCGAGCGCAAGGGGGGCCGCACCGCCCTCGTGACCACCCGGGGATTCAAGGACATCCTCGTCCTCCAGCGCCAGACGCGGCCGAACGTGAACGCAATCGTCTGCCGCAAGCCCGAGCCGCTCGTTCCCCTGAGGCGCACCGTCGAAGCGACGGAGCGGGTGAGCGTCGGAGGCGAGGTCATCGTTCCCCTGGACGAGCGGGGTTTCCTCGAGGCCCTCGACCGCCTCGTGGAATCGGAAGATCCGCAGGCGCTCGCCGTTTGTCTCCTCCACTCCTACCGGAGCCCGGAGCACGAGAGGCGCGTTCGGGAGCTCGTGAAGGAGCGGTATCCCCGGATCGACATCGCGCTCTCTTCGGACGTTCTTCCTACTTTTCGCGAGTACGAGCGCGCCTCCACGACGGTCATGGCCGCGTACCTGGCGCCTCTCGTCTCGCGCTACGTGGAGCACCTCGAGCGGGAGCTCCACTCGAGGAGCAGTGAGGCGTCGCTATTCATCATGCAATCGTCGGGGGGGATTCTCCCGGGCGAGGGCGCTCGCGCGAGACCGGTCGAGATGCTCAACTCCGGCCCGGCCGCCGGCGTCATCGCCGCGGTGCGCGTCGCGGAGTTTCTGGGCGATGCCGACCTCATCACCCTGGACGTGGGAGGAACGAGCGCCGACATGTGCCTCGTCGATGGCGGCACTCCGGAGGTGACGTCGGAGCGGGAGGTGGACGGACTTCCCGTCGGCATCTCGAGCCTCGATATCGCGAACGTGGGCGCTGGCGGAGGAAGCATCGCCTGGATCGACCGCGGCGGAATGCTCCAGGTCGGACCCGAGTCTGCGGGAGCGCGGCCGGGACCCGCATGCTACGGCCAGGGGGGCGAGGCGGCCACGGTGACGGACGCCCTCGTCCAACTCGGCTGGATCCGTCCCCACCGGTTCCTCGGCGGGAGGATGAAACTCCTCCCCGAGCGCGCGGAGCTCGCGCTCGAAAGCCTCCGCGGGCCCCTCGGCCTGACGACACTCGATCTCGCCCGGGCGGTGGTCGACGTGAGCGCCGCGCACGTGAGCCGAGGGGTGCGGCTCGTCTCGGTGCAGCGGGGTCGCGATCCGAAAGGGTACGTTCTCTACGCGTACGGGGGCATGGGACCCGTGGTCGCGGCGCTGGTGGCGGAGGATCTCGGAATCCGCCGCGTCGTCATCCCTCCGCTTCCCGGGCTCTTCTCCGCTCTCGGGCTTCTCGTCGCCGATCTCAAGCGCGAGTATCGGGAGACGGGATTTCTTCCGGTTGGGGCGGACGCCCCCGATCGCATCGAGGAGGCATTCGCGCGCATGGAAGCCGAGGCCCGACAGGAGCTCGCAGGGTACGGATCCTCGCCCGACAAGATCGAGTGGGAGCGCCATCTCGAAATGCGCTCGCGGGGACAGGGCTTCGAGCTCCGGGCGGCCGTCGACCTGGATCGGCTGAGGGCCGAGGGCCACCGATATCTGGTCGATCTGTTCGAGGACACCCACCGGACTCGTTACGGAACCTCTCCAGCGAACGAGAACGTGGAGGTCGTGAACTTCCGTCTCGTCGCTCGCGTCCCCGGTCCGCGAGGCATCCTCGACCATCTCCATCCCGGAGGCCAGGGGGGCCCGGTGGGGAAGACCGGAGGCGCGGAGGAAGGCGCCGTCCACTTCCGCGGGGAACGCCGGACGTGCCGATTCCTTTGGCGGGAGAGCCTCGGCCTCGGGGAGAGCATTCAGGGTCTTGCGGTCATCGAGGAGCCCACCGCCACCACCCTCGTGCCCCCCGGATGGAGGGCCGACGTCGCCCGCACCGGGGCTCTGGAGCTTTCGAAAGACGAGGGCGCATGAGAATCGACGAGGCTACGTTCAACATTATTAGTAACGGGCTCCACGCCGTCGCGCAGGAGATGGGGGAGAAGCTCGTCCGCTCCGCGTATTCCGTCATCATCCGTGAGGCCCGGGACTGCTCGACGTCTCTTCTCGACCCGAAGGGACGCATCATCGCCCAGGCCCAGTTCTGCCCCATCCACATGAACTCCTTCGGGATGGTATTCGAGGCCTTCGCCTGTCGGTACGACCTCTCGCACATCCGGCCGCAGGAGGGGCTCATCACCAACGACCCCTACAACGGCGGGCAGCACCTGAACGACATCGTGATCTTCACCCCCATCTTCTTCCGGGGAGAGGTGGCGGCGTACGCGGCGTCCCTGGGGCATCACATCGACATCGGCGGGGGAGCGGCGGGCCCCAATGCGCGCGCGACCGACGTCTACTCGGAGGGGCTTCGGATTCCGCCGACCCGCTTCGACACGGAGAAGGACCTCGGCCCGGGGATCCTGGAGCAGTTCCTGCGCGCGAACGTGCGCGCACCCGACCTGGTGATGGGAGACATCTACGCCCAGCTCGCAGCCAACCGCACCGGGGAGGGGCGCTTCGTCGAGATGCTGGAGCGCTTCGGAGTCGAGTCGGTGGCCGAGGCCGCGAGAGAGCTCCAGGACTACTCCGAGCGCCTCGCCCGGGAAGCCATCCGCGCTATTCCCGACGGCCTCTACGAGGCCGAGGACTTCGTCGACGACAACGGGTTCACGACCGAGCCGCTCAAGGTGAAGGTGGCGGTTGCGGTCGAGGGCGATCGCCTCCGCGTGGACTTCACGGGGAGCGCGCAGCAGACGAAGGGGATGGTGAACTCGCCCGTCTGCTCGACGATCTCCTCGGTCTACGGGGCGGTGGCGCTTCTTCTCGAGGGGGGCGCGATTCCGGTGAACGACGGCCTCTACCGGCCGATCGACGTCCACGTCCCATTCGGCTCGTTCCTCAATCCCGACCAGCCCCTTGCGGTGCGAGCCCGGGCGAACGCGTGCCACCGCGTCTACAACTCCGTCATGCTCGCGATGTCGAAGGCGGCGCCGGAGCAGGTCCTGACCTCGGGTCACGACACGACGAACGCCA
>DAISKN010000220.1:0-9750 GCA_036820975.1 Acidobacteriota bacterium
GTTTCCATGCACGAGCCCATCCCCTTCGCCGGCCTGTTCACCAAGAAGACCGATGGGCGCACACCGTGGGTCTTTCTCGGGATCGCGGACGACACCCAGTCCTCGTTCCTTCGTGGACCGGCCGACGCCCCCGACTGCATCCGCCGAGCGTACGATGGACGGTGCTATAACGCCACCACCGAGTCGGGCGTCGATCTCTCCGCCAGCGTCACCGACCTCGGAGATCTCAAGCCCCGCTCTACCTGGGAGGCGAGCTCCCGAGAGTACCGTGCCCGGGTCGAGGAGATTCTGAGGGAAGGATTCACCCCGTTCATCGCCGGAGGAGACCACGCGGTCACGGTGCCGGTATTGGAGGCGTTCGCGGTGCTGCGGCGCCCGATTCACGTGATCCAGATCGACGCCCATCCCGATCTCTATCCCGAGTTCGAGGGCAATCCCGACTCCCACGCCTCGACGGCGGCGCGGCTCCTGGAGATGGACCACGTCCAGAGCCTCACCCAGATCGGAATTCGCACCATGAACGAGGAGCAGCGGCGGCAAGCGCAGCGCTGGTCGGGACGGCTCCACCTCGTCGAGGCCCGAAGACTCGAAACGGCCATCCCCGATCTCGGCCACGTCCCCGCGGACGCCGCGGTCTACATGACCGTCGACATGGATGGACTCGATCCCGCCTTCGCTCCCGGAGTCTCCCATCCGGTTCCCGGAGGTCTCACCGCGAGACAGGTCCTCGGCGTCATTCTCCGGGGACACTGGACGCTCGTCGGCATGGACGCGGTCGAGGTAAACCCCTCGCGAGACATCCAGTACATGACGGCGATCCTCGCCGGACGCCTCCTGCACGAGGGGATGGGATACGCGGCGAAAGGACCGAACGCCGGGCGTTGACGAGCTGGAGCCCCGGCGCGCATCTCCTCCGCAAGCGGAGTCCTTCGCCCGCCGGAAAGCGCGAGGAGGGCAATTCCTTCGATTCTGATGGCGGACCTCTCCCGTGCTCGTGACTGCCGTCGCCCGTAGAGATAGATTAGAGTCGTCCGGGAGGGGTAATGCTTCCCTTTCTCGGCTTCGAGAACCCAAAGGAGGAAAGAAGTGGCGACTACGAAAACTCCCGTCGATAACGGTGTCAACGTTCAGGCGCTTCTCGGCGCCCGCGAGGCGCTGAAGAAGACGCCCGAGGGGGCGCAGTTCCAGTGGCGCGCGACGTGCAGTTGGGTGTACGGGACCCATAGCCGTACCACCATAAAGAAGTACTTCGGGCTTGGCCAGGAGCAGCAGCACAAGACCGAGTTCAGCTTCGACACCGATCATCCCGAGGTCTTCGCGTCCGAGGACAAGGGGGCGACCCCGGTCGAGCTCGTGCTCGCGGGGCTCGCCGGGTGTCTCACGGCCGGGGTCGCATCCGTCGCTCAGATGCGCGAGATCCAGCTGCGCTCGGTCACGGCGACGCTCGAGGCGGGGATGGACATCCTGGGAATCCTCGGGGCCGATAGCGACGTGCGCAACGGGTTCGATGGCATCAAGGTGACCTATCGGATCGACGCCGACGCGACGCCGGCGGAGATCCAGGCCCTCGTGGCTCAGTCGCAGAAGCGGTCGGCGGTCTACGACATCATCACCAACCCGACGAACGTCACCGTCGAGGTCGTCTGACCGAGCGCGTCCCTACCGTCATCATCGGAGCCGGCCACGCCGGGCTGGCCATGAGCCGGTGCCTCACCGACCGCTCGATCGATCACGTCGTCCTCGAGCGGGGCGAGGTCGGAAACTCGTGGAAGACCGAGCGTTGGGACTCGCTCCGCCTGCTGACGCCCAACTGGCAGAGTCGCCTCCCCGGCTTCGGGTACGACGGCTCGGATCCGGACGGCTACCGCACGATGCCCGAGACCATCGCGTTCATCGACCGGTATGCGGAAGAGATCTCCGCCCCGGTGCGGACGCATACGCGGGTGAGCTCGGTTGCTCCTCGCGACGGGGGCTATGCGATCGCGACCAGCGAGGGCGATTGGCAGTGCCGCACCGTCGTCATCGCGACCGGAGCCTGCAATATGCCCTCGGTGCCGGAGGTCACCGAAACCGTGCCGTCATCGATCGCGACGCTCACGCCGTTCTGCTACCGGAACCCGGGGCAGGTCGCGGAGGGAGGCGTCCTCGTCGTAGGCGCCTCCGCCACCGGCACCCAGATCGCGGAAGAGATTCAACGTTCGGGAAGGCCGGTGATGCTTTCCGTGGGCGAGCACGTCCGGGTCCCCCGTGTCTACCGGGGCCGCGACATCAAGTGGTGGATGGACAAGGCGGGGGTTCTCGACGAACGTTACGACCAGATCGACGACATCGAGCGGGCTCGGAAGGTGCCCTCGCTCCAGCTCGCGGGCTCGCCCGAGCGCCGCACCGTCGATCTCAACGCCCTCACCCGAATCGGCGTGCAGCTGGTGGGTCGGATCGCCGGGATCCAGAACGGCAAGGCGCAGTTCTCGGGATCCCTTCGCAACCTGTGCACTCTCGCGGACCTCAAGATGAACCGGCTCCTCGACCGGATCGACCAGTGGTCGGCCGAGAACGGGTTCGACGGCGAGGTAGACCCGCCTCATCGTTTCGAGGCGACGGTAGTCGAGGCCTCTCCTCCCCTCGGAATCGACCTGGTGCGCCACGGCATCCGGACGATCCTCTGGGCGACGGGCTTCCGGCCCGATTTGTCGTGGCTCCACGTGCCGGTCTTCGATCGCAAGGGGCGCATCCGCCACGACGGCGGTGTGGTCGAAGCCCCGGGCGTGTACCTCATGGGGATGCCGTTTCTGCGCCGCCGCAAGTCGAGTCTCATCGACGGAGCCGCGGACGACGCGCGCGATCTGAGCGCGCACCTCGCGTCGTTTCTCGACCACCGGCGGTAGCTCCAAAGATCGGCGGTCGCTCTCACCCGGGAACCCAAGCTCCGGTGACGCTTGGAGCCGGTTGAGCTCGTTCCAGGCTCACGGGTTCTCGAGCGTCTGGCAATCCGCTCCTGAGCACGAGAGGAGCTCGAGCATCCAGCGCCGAAGGGTCGCGGCTTCCTCCTGGATCTCTCGCCCCCCCGCCCCCGACGACCGCCAAGGCAAGCGGTTGTCCATCTGGTAGGGGTCCTCGTCGAGGAAATAGAGCTCCCGGGCGCTCGGCGCGGACTGCCAGAGGAAACCGGCGCGCGTGCCGCCGAAGGCGCGGCGGTAGCGTCTTTAAACTGGACGCCTGTCCGCCCTGCCTCCAACCAGAACTCGATCTCCCGCGAGCGCGACGTCGGCGGTCACCGAACCGTCGATGGGTCTTCTGACCGCGATGGCCTGGCTCGGCATGAGGAGGCTCCGCCGTCGACACGACGGACGCCCTCTCCCCATGGCGAGGAGGCAGTCAAGAAACTAGAGCCTGCCGGCGCGCATCTCCTCGGCCAGGTAGTCCGTCGCCCGCCAGGAGAGCGCCAGGATGGTGAGCGTCGGGTTTTTCTCCGAGGCGGCGGTGAACGCGGAGCCGTCCACCACGAACAGGTTCTTCACCTCGTGCATCTGGTTGAAGGAGTTGAGAACCGAGCTCTTCGGGTCTTTCCCCATCCGGCAAGTCGCATGCTCGTGGATGGCCGAGCCGGGGACGTCGTTCGCCTCTCGATCGATGGGCACGATCTCGGCGCCGAGCGTATGCAGGATCTCCTCGCAGGTGTCGTACATGTGACGGCGCATCTTCCGTTCGTTCTCGCCGAAGGTGACGTCGACCTTCATCAGGGGAACGCCGTAGCGATCGGTGCGGCCTTCGTCGATGGTGACCCGGTTCTCGGGCCGGGGTAGAACCTCTCCGAAGGGGTGGAGCGATACCAGCGCCGGGTAGCGCTCCTTCACCTTCGCCTTGAAGCTGGCGCCGAAGCCAGGAAGGTGCCGGGCCACGTCGGCGCCGGTGGTCGCCGCCCCGGTGTTCCAGAACTGGATTCCGAAGCCGCGAAGGTAGTCGGGCTTCGGCCGCTCGGGCCGATGGTTGAATCGCGGCACGTAGACGTGCTCGCCGCTGATACCGTCGTCATTGACGTAGCCGCGCCCGAATAGCTGCGGGAGAAATCCGCGGACGTGCACCATGATCTGCTCGCAGAAGTTCCTTCCGAGCTGGTCGGAGTCGTTGCCGAGGCCGTTCGGGAAACGGGGCGACTTCGAGTTGAGCAGGATTCGAGTCGAGTCCATCGCCGAAGCCCCGAGAACGACGACGCGCGCTTCGACCTCGCGCTCGGCGCCGGTGTGCCTTTCGAAGTACTGAACCTTCGAGGCGCGGCCCCCGTCGTCCGCGAGAATGCGGGCGGCGACGGCGTTCGAACGAATCTCGAGATTTCCGGTGGCGAGAGCGAAGGGGATGAGGTGATCGGCGGAGTTGAAGAACGACGCGGTGTCGCATCCCTCGCCGCAGGCGCCGCAGTAGTGGCACGCGGGGAAACCCCGATGGGGGCGGGTGAAGTTCGCCCGCCGGCCAGCGACGATGGGAATGCGAAGCTTGTCGCAGGCCTTCTGGAGAAAGACCTCGCCGCAGCGCGGCGCGGGAGCCGGCATGAGAAAGCGGCTTCCGGGAAGCGCGTCGGAATCGTCGGTCCCGCCGCAAACCCCGATGAGCTCCTCCACGCGATCGTAGTAAGGAGCGACGTCGGCATAGCGAATGGGCCAGGGAATTCCCCAGCCGTCCTTCTCGGCGGCGGTGAAGTCCAGATCGGACATCCGAAGGCTCACCCGGCCCCAGACGTTCGTCTTCCCGCCGCGGCCCCAGACCCGCGCGAGCTCGAAAGGCCGTCCCTCGGGCGTAACGTAGGGCTGCTCCTTCTTGTCGAGAAAGAACTGTGGAGGGGCGTCTCCCCGCCTCAGTCGCCCGTCGGCCTCGAAGGGCAGGACGTGGGTCCAGAAATTCCTGCGGTCGAACACGCCGCCGGCGTCGAGCATGAGGACCTTGACGCCTTTCTGCGTGAGGTTATAGGCGGCCATCCCGCCGGAGGCGCCGCTTCCGATGACGACGACGTCATTCATCAGTGCTCGCCTCGCTCTTCGCTCGGCTCGCTCCCCGCGCGGGGAGGACGGCCGGACTCCCGCGGCCCTGCATCCTCGGCGCGGCCGCTTCCTCCCGGCCGGGCCCGCTCCGCTCGCCGCTGCTCTGCTGTCCAGGACCGATGTTCCGGATGAGTGCAGCCCTCGAACTCCGCGAGAAACGCGTTCCCCTCGAAGCCGAGCTCCTGCTTCATTCCCACTTCCGAGCGGTAGTAGCCGTCGACGGTAAGCCGCTTCATCTCGCCGAAGAAAGGGCTCTCGGAGATTCCGGTGAGGATCTCATCCTGTCGGCTGGGGTCGAGCTCGACGAACGGTTTCCCGAAGGTGGCCGCGCATCGTCGATCGAGCTCCCGCAGTCCTTCGCGGAACCGGGCGCTCTCGGCGCTCTCGGCGCGCGACAGCGCGAAATCGACGTACTGGTGGACGAGCGCGCGGCGAGCACCGAGCGTGTCGGTTTCAGGGAGGATGCGCTCTCCGAGATGGGCGACGGTCTCCGCCTCGGAGCCCTGGAAGAAGAGGGGCTTCCATCCGCCCTCCTGAGGCGGAACCGAAGGATGAAAACCCGACAGGAACGGGACCACGGCCGCGGCGCCGAGCTCGCGGATCGCCTGACGGCGGTTCATGGGCTCACTCATGGGCCGGTAGTATACGCCCGGGACGAGATGCGAATCGACGCCAGGACCGCGGCGGAGACGATCCAGAAGGGCCAGAGCGGCTGTATCAGGACGCCGATGCCGCGCAGAACCGCGACCAGGGCGAGGACCAGGAGCCGCATCGTCGAGTAGCTCTCGACGAAGGCGCGATTCGACGAACGAAGGAAGAAATCGAGGGGGAAGAACACGAGGAGGAGCTCGTTCCGGCGGAGCTCCGGAAGGACGGAGACGAGAGCCGCGACGAGCAGCAGCGCTCCCACGGTTCCGAGCAGCGTCCCTCCGAGCTTTCGAGCGAAGCCGCGCGTCCGGGGACCGAAGAAGAGAGAACCGAAAAACGCGGCCGCGAGGAGGATGGATGCCGCGAGGAAGGCCGCTCGCGCCGAGCTCACCCGGGACGGAAACGTGGGTCCCCAGCGCTCGTACACGATCTCGGGCGACGAGCCCAGCGCCGTCTCCACTCCGTCGCGCAGCACGTCGGGAATGAACATCGCGGCGTAGGCATCGATTGGACGGTCGACCCACCTCCCCATGAGGAAGTCGCTCGCCGGCACCAGCAGCGGGCTCCCGTGGGACAACCCCTCGGCGGCGAAGTCGCGATAGGTGCCGATGTCCGGGAGCCTCACGCGGCGGAGGAGACCTCCCGTCGCTTCGTCGATATGGTCCCGCGGCCTGGTCGAGCAGTTCTCGAGGAAGTGGCTGTAGACGTACCGGCGGTTCTCGGGGAGCGCGTCCTCGGCGAGGTTGCCCGCGAGCGCCGACGCCTGCTTCTCGGTCAGGGGAAGAGCCTGCCGGTAGATGGTCCGGTCCTCGATCTCGAAAGAAGCGATCATGTCCGGGAGGTCCGACACCGAAACCCAGAACTGCGACCGGCCGCGAACGACTTCCCAGCCGAGACCGATGGGGCGCGAGAAGTCGGAGGTCCCGTAGTTGTAGCAGACTCCCGATTCCCGACGCCCGGCCTCCGAGACGCAAAGCGCGGCATGGCCGAACTTGCTGAACAGATCCTCCCCGCGCCCCATCGTATAAAGGTCGACCCGGGTGCCTTCGGCGTAGAGGGATTGGGCGCACGCGAAGACCAGACCCGCGAGCGCCGCTCTCCGCATGCGGCGATGATTCTATGCTATCCTCGCGGCCCTCATGAACATCGTCGTTCTCTCCCACGACGACGTGACGGCCCTCCTACCCATTGCCGACTGCATCGACCTCATGTCCGAGGCGCTCTCGGCGCTCGCGAGAGGAGAGGTCACGAATCCGTTGCGCTCGGTGGTTCGGCCCGAAGGCACGCGCCATTTCTTCGGGCTCATGCCCGCCTATCGCGGCGGCGGGAATCCCGCATACGCCCTCAAGGAGGTCTGCATCTTCCCGGACAATCCGGAGAAGGGTCTCGACGCCCACCAGGGAGCCGTCCTCCTTCACTCCGCGGAGGACGGCCGCGTCCTGGCGGTGATGAACGCCTCCGCGATCACCGCCATCCGCACCGCGGCGGTCTCCGGGCTCGCGACGCGCCTCCTGGCCCGGGACGACGCAACCGCGGTCGCCATCGTGGGCACCGGCGTTCAGGCGAGAGCGCACCTCGAAGCGATGTCGGCGGCACGAAAATTCGAGCGGGTGCGCGTCGCCGGCCGTACGCCGGCGAAGGCCCAGGCCTTCGTCTCCGAGCACGCTCCGAAGTACGAGCTCCGGATGGAAGCGGCGGAGGGAGCGGAGCAAGCCGTTCGCGGCGCCGACGTCATCGTGACCGCCACCAACTCCGCCGAGCCGGTGATTCGCAGGGAATGGGTCAAGCTCGGAGCCCACATCAACGCGGTGGGCTCGTGCTCCCCCCGGATGCGCGAGCTCGATACCGAGACCGTCGTGGCCTCGACGCTCTTCGTCGACCGGAGGGAGTCCGCGTTGAACGAGGCGGGCGACTACCTGATTCCCGCTTCCGAGGGCGCGGTGGGCCCCGGGCACATCCGCGCCGAGCTCGGACAGCTCCTGATCGGCGAGGAGCCCGGCCGCAGCTTCCCCGAGGAGATCACCCTCTTCGAATCGCAGGGCATCGCCATAGAAGACCTCGCCGCGGCCCAATTCCTCTACCGAAAGGCCCTCGAGAAAAACGTCGGCGCCCGCGTTCCGTTCTAATCTCGACGCGTTCCCACGTACCGCCTCTCCGGAACGGAGGGAAGAGGGAAAAAGAAAGATGCAAAGAGATGCCCATTTCTTCTTTGCGCCTTTGCGTTAAAACTCCTCCCTACCTGAAGCTCATCTCGCCGCAACCACAGGCAGGGATAAATTTCTCGAGGGGAAGACGGAAAGGAATGTCCTTTCTTCCTTTGCGCCCTTGCGCCTTTGCGTTCTTCTTTTGTCAGTTCCGCTCCATCGCGCGGGGCAGCGTCGGAACGTTGATCTCGCGCACCGGGAGGTCGACGTCCCCCGGCCTCGCGGGCGCTTCGAGCCCGTCGGTGAGCAGGAGCCCGGAGAGCGCGATCGCGTTCATCCACTGCGTCTCCAGGGCGGAGACGTATTCGGCCTGGAGCTCGAAGAGCCGCGAGCGGGCCTCGAGGACCTGCGGGTAGGACGCGAGCATGAGGCCGTGGCCCTCGAGCCGGAGCTCGTAGGCCTTCCGCGCTCGGGGCAGGAGCTCACCCCGGTACCGCTCCACCATGATTCTCGAAGTCTCGTAGACCTCGAAGCGACTCGAGGCTCGCTCGCGCAGCACCAACGCCACGCGCTCGACCTCGAGCTGGGATCGTTCGAGCTGCGCCTCGGCGGCGGCGACGTTTCCCTGATTGCGGTTGAAGAGCGGAATTGGCACTCCGATCTCGAGGAATCCCTGCAGGCCCACCCGCGCCCCCGTGGATTCGAGGATCTCCCGGTTCTCCTGCAGCCCGCCGCGGAGCTCGAGATTCGGAATCGGCTCCTTCTCGGCCCGGGTGATCTGGGCTCGCGAACGGTTCACGACTTCCTGCGCGATGAGCACCGCCGGACTCTCCCGGGTCAGCGTCTCGAGAAGCCGGGCCTCATCGAGCTCGGCGGGAATGTCCTCCAGGTCTCCCGCCACGGTCCGCGCGGGCAGATCGGGCACGCCTACGATCGCCGCGAGCGAGCGCCAGGCCTGACGGAGAGCGCTCTCCCGGATCGCGACCGTCATCTCCCGGTGCTGATACTCCACTTCCACCTGCAGGAGCTCGGCGTCGTCCGCTTGTCCCAGGTTTCTGAGCTCCATCTCCGTCCGGAGCTTGTCCTCCGCGATCGTAAGGAGGTCGCGCTCGAGGTCCAGCATCTCCTGCGCCGCCAGCACGCGGTAGAACGCGAGCTTCACGGCATTGGTCACCCGGAGGCGCTGCTCTTCCGCCTCCAGCTTCGAGATGCGGACGTCGTGGCCCGCGATCTCCTCGTTCAGACCGAGCTTCCCCCCGAGGACCAGCGGCTGGGAGACGAAAAACCCGTGCTGGCCCCCTTCGGGTGAGCCTCCGCGGATCTCCTCACCTACGTAGCCGACCGTCGGATTCGGATAGAGGCCGGATTGGAGTTTCCGCGCTTCGCCCGTGCGGATTTCCGCGGCGGCCTGGGCAAGAGTGGGGTTGTTCTCGAAGGCGAGCCCCTCGAGCTCGGCGAGCTCGATGAGCGGGGTCTCCGGATTCTCCTGCGATTTCCCCATCCGAGGAAGCTCCGCGTTCGAGGGAGCCGGGGGCGGTGTGGCGTGGTGCTCGTGTTGTCCGCCGCTCGCGGCAGCGGGCAGAAGCACCGAGATCGCGACGGCGATGAAACGGTTCACGATCGCCCTCCGATGCCGCTCACGATCTCGTCGTAGCGCGCTTCGGGGAGCACGCGGACCATCGACATCATGCCCATCATGCCCGCGCTCCAGTTGGGGGCGAGGCCCGCGTTCTCGGGCTTGTCGACCGCCGCGTCCATTCCCATCTCCATGAACGCGTCCTGAGGAAACCCGAGGACGGACGAGGCATCGGACGCCACCGCGGGGTGATGCGCGTGCTCGGCCCCGATCGTCCGGGAGAAGGCCTGCATCTGGCTCTGCGCCCGCGCCTCGTTCGTCGCCGCCGTCGAGACCATGCGGTCCTGCA
>DAISKN010000221.1:0-9721 GCA_036820975.1 Acidobacteriota bacterium
AGGAAGACGAGCCCATCGATCTGGTGGCGAGCCTCATGGACTGGGAGAAGATTCGGCACGTTCCCGTCGAGGATCACGAGCATCGCCTCGTGGGGCTGGTTTCCTACCGCTCCCTCATCCACCTTCTCGCCCAGGGCGAGCTCTGGAAGCGCGGCGCGCCGATTCCCGTCGCCGACGTGATGAAGCGGGAACTGATCACCGTCGCCCCCGAGACCACGACGCACGCGGCGATCCTCCTCATGAAGCAGCGCGGAATCGGCTCGCTCCCCGTGGTGAAGGACGGCCGGCTGATCGGAATCGTCACCGAGCGCGACTTCATGGATATCGCGAGCGAGCTCCTGGAGGAGAAGCTGAAGGAATGAGCGGGTGCTCTCCTCAGCCGGTCTCCTTCGGGCGATAGACCTTCAAGAGCTTCGCCCCGACCCCGAGCTCCAGCGCCTTCCAGCGGTCGATTTCGATCTCGAAAACCGCGAGAGCGGCCGTGGGAAACGCTTCGCGTTTTTCGGAAAGGATTTCGACCAGGTCCTCCATTCCCGGGTTGTGGCCGACGAGAAGGAGGCGGCCGACGGAATCGGGGGTGCGGCTCTGCGCTTCACTCAGAATCCTTCCCGCCGTCGCGAGGTAGAGGCTTTCGAGAAGCTCGACCGGGCCCTCGTACGACGAAGCCTTGGCCACCGCTTTCGCCGTGTCCCGGGCGCGAACCGCGGTCGAGGACAGAATGAGGTCGGGCACCAGGCGTTCGGTCACGAGGAGGCGGCCCATCTGAGGGGCCGTTTTCTTCCCCCGCTTGTTCAAGGGGCGATCGTGGTCGGAAACCTCCGAGTGCTTCCAGCTCGATTTAGCGTGCCGCAGGAGCATCAGCGTTTTCATGACGGACATCCTTCAGTGCTCGCTCGCTCCTCGCTCGCTCGCTCCCCTCGCTCCCGCTCGGGGAGGAGGGGCCCTCCGGGCCCCGAGGGTCACGAGCTTCGGAACGAGGTAGCTCACCCAGAGGCCGATCGTGGCGAACCGCATCCACAGATACAGATAGTAGAGCCGGGACGCCTCCGGAGGCGAGAGCGCCCGGAGCGCCAGGTACAGTAGCGGAAGCCCGATGAGACCCACCAGGAGCCGCTGCCGACGGCTCGGCGCGGGCTCTTCGTCCGTGTAGAGGCGCTGGCGGCGCGCGAGAGCGAGGCCGGAGAGCGCTCCGGCGAGGGCCCCGAGAGCCGCCGCCGTGTTGCGAGTTCCGTGAAGGTAGGTGAGCGCCATCGGGACGGAGAACGCCAGGAGTATCTGCTTCTGGAAGGACAGACGGCTCGCCCAATCGAGCGCGGGTCTGGACCATCGCAGGTAGACGAGGGCAAGGACCCCCCCGAGGAGCCATCCGCCGAAGACGTCGCTCGGGAAATGGACTCCGAGATGCACCCGGGAGAACCCGATGAGGAACGCCATCGACGCGGCGAAGAGAGTGAACCACCGTTTTCGGAAGTGCACCGCGAGAACGCTCCAGACGAGAGCGGCGTGCTGGGCATGGCCGCTCGGAAATCCGAACTCGTCCGGCCGGGTGACGCTCTCGACGGCGGCGTACTCGAAGGGCCGAGGCTGCGCCACCCAGTCCTTGACGACGGCGTTGAGATAAACGCTGAGGACCAGAACCGCGAAGAGCCGGGCGCCGAGCTTCCAGGAGACTCCCCACCAGAGCATGCAGAAGAGCACGAGGTAGCCGAGGGTGGAGCCCATGCCCGAGAAGGCGAGGAGGACCGCGGTCACCCAGGGGCCGCGGTAGTGGGAGAGATAGCGGATGAGCTCGATCCCGGGGTCGAGGATCTCGGGAGGCACGCCTCTAGCCGGCGATCAAGCGCCGATAGACCTCCGGATCGACGTTCCCGCCGGTCACGACGGCGCATACCCGCCGGCCCTGGAAGCGCCCCGGGTCGGTCAGGAGGGCTCCCAAGCCGAGAGCGCCCGTGGGCTCGGCCTTGAGATTCGCGAGCGAGAAGAGGAGCCGGACCGCCTCGGCGATGTTCTCCTCGGGCACCTCGACGATGGACTCGATCCCGTCTTTCAGGATCGCCCAGTTGTGCTCGCCGAGGCTCACCGTGCGCGCGCCGTCCGCGATGGTCTGGGGCTCGCTTTCGTTCCTCACGATGTGTCCCGCGGCGAGGGAGCGAGCGGCGTCGTTGCCGAGAAGGGGCTCGGCGCCCACCACCTGGGTCTTCCGGTTGCCGGCCTCGCGAAGTCCCTGGATGAGCCCCGAGCTCAGACCTCCGCCTCCGACGGCGACGACGACGACGTCGAAATCGAAAGAAGCCAGCTCGCGACCGAGGGTTGCGTTCCCCTCGATGACCAGCGGGTGATCGTAGGCGCTCGCGACAAACGCTTCGGGATGCTCGCGGGCGAGCTCGGCGACGCGCTCCGCCCGGCTCTTGACGCGCACGTCCACTGGCTCGACGGTGCCTCCGTACTCGCGCACCGCGTCCATCTTCACCTGGGCCGAGGTCTCGGGCATCACCACGATCGCCTTCTTCGAGAGCAGGCTGCAGGCATAAGCCAGCGCCTGGCCGAAGTTGCCCGAGGACGCGGTGAGAATCGCGGGGGCGTCCACGTTGGCGGCGACGTTGTACGCCGCCCGGAACTTGAAGCTCCCGGTGTGCTGGAACGTCTCGCTCGCGAGGGTGAGGTCCAGGCCGAGTCGCTTCGAGAGACGCCGGGACTCGATGAGAGTCGTCGGACGGAAGAATTGTCGTTCGCGCATGGCTCAATCTTATAATAGCGCCCCGATGCGCCTGGACTCCCATCAGCACTTCTGGTCCTATAGCGAGCGGGAGTACGACTGGATCGACGAGCGCATGAGCCGCATCCGGCGGGATTTCGCGCCTTCCGATCTGGAGCCCATCCTGAGGCGGAACGGCTTCGATGGCTCGATCGCCGTCCAGGTCCGCCAGAACCCGGAGGAGACGGAGTATCTCCTCGGGCTCGCCGACGAGCACGAGTTCGTGCGCGGCGTGGTGGGTTGGGTGGATCTTCGCTCCCCGGGAGCACGGCGCGATCTGGAGCGCTTCTCCGGGCATCCGAGCTTTCGGGGCGTGAGGCACGTGGTTCAGGCTGAGCCCGACGACCGATTCCTCCTTCGCGACGATTTTCTTCGAGGGGTCGAGCTCCTGCGGGATTTCGATCTCACCTACGACATCCTCGTCTACCATCGCCACCTTCCCGTGGTCGTCGATTTCGTCTCCCGCTTTCCCGATCACCGGCTGGTCCTCGACCACATCGGAAAGCCGGCGATCGCGAGAGGAGATCTCGAGCCCTGGGCCTCCTCGATCCGTAAGCTCGGGAAGATGGAGAACCTCTACTGCAAGGTGTCGGGGATGGTGACCGAAGCCGATTGGAGCGGCTGGAAGAAGCCCGACTTCACGCTCTACCTCGAGATCGTCCTCGAGGCCTTCGGTCCTCGAAGGCTCCTCTTCGGTTCCGACTGGCCGGTCGCGACCCTGGCCGCGACCTACGAGGAAGTGTTCGGGATCGTCGACGATTTCCTGAGTCCGCTCTCGTCCGCCGAGAAAGACGCCGTCTTCGGCGGGAACGCCGCCGAGTTCTACGGCCTGGAGGTTTCTCCCTCATGAAAGCCGAAGCCGCTCTGACCTGGATCGCCCTCGTCGTTCTTCTTGGCGCCTGTGGCGGAGCGCCGCCCCCGGACGCGGCGAAGGAGGAGATCGTCATCGCCGTGATCCCCAAGGGCACCACCCACTCTTTCTGGAAAGCCATCCACGCGGGTGCGGTCAAGGCTTCCCGGGAGCTCGGGGTCGAGGTGATCTGGAAAGGTCCCGCCCGGGAGGACGACCGCGACGCCCAGGTCGCGGAGGTCGAGAACTTCGTGAGCCGGGGCGTCTCCGGGATCGTGCTCGCGCCCACCGACGACAAGGCGCTGCGGCTTCCCGTTACCGACGCCATGCGCGCGGGCATCCCCGTGGTCATCATCGACTCCGGTCTCGACAGCGAGGACTACGTGAGCTTCGTCGCCACCGACAATTACCAGGGGGGCCGGCTCGCGGGAGAGCGGATGGTCGAGAGGCTTCAGGGGAAAGGGAAGGTCGTGCTCCTTCGTTACATGGAAGGCTCCGCGAGCACCATGGAGCGTGAGCGAGGTTTCCTCGACGTCCTTTCCGAGAACCCGGGGCTCGAGGTCGTGAGCTCGAACCAGTATGCCGGGGCGACCGCCGAGACGGCCTATCAGTCGAGCGAGAACCTCCTCGCCCGGTACAAATCGCAGGATGGGAGCCTCGGCGTCGACGGCATCTACTGCCCCAACGAGAGCTCGTCGTTCGGGATGCTGCGCGCGCTCCAGGACTCGGGACTTGCGGGGAAGGTCGTGCTCATCGGATTCGACGCGTCGGAGCAGATGGTGCGCGCCCTCGAGAACGGGGAGTTCGACGCGCTCGTCCTCCAGGACCCCGTCAACATGGCGTACCTCGGGGTCAAGACCATGGTGTCTCATCTCCGCGGCGACACGGTGCCCGCCCGCATCGACACCGGCGTCACTCTCGTCACGCGGGACAACATGAACGACCCCAGAAATGCGGAGCTTCTTCGGCCCGACGTCGATCGATGGCTGAACTAGCCCCGAAGACGCTCGAGACCCGGGGTCTGGTCAAGCGTTTCGGCTCGACCCTCGCCGTCGCCGGAGTCGACTTCGGGGTCGCCCCGGGAGAAATTCGCGCTCTCGTGGGTGAGAACGGCGCGGGGAAGTCGACCCTGATGAAGCTCCTTTCAGGAGTCTTCCCGCCCGATGAGGGAGAGATCCTCCTCGGTGGGGAGCCCTTCCGTCCCTCGGGTCCCGGAGCCGCGCGCGAGGCCGGGGTGTCGATGGTTCACCAGGAGCTCGCGCTCGCGCCCCACCTCTCGGTCGCCGAGAACCTGTTCCTGGGAATGGAGTCCTCCCGCTTCGGGGTCCTGCGGCGCTCGGAGATGGAGGAGCGGGGTCGAGAGGCGCTCTCCTCCCTCGAGCACCGGGACATCTCCCCCGATGCCCGCGTGGGGTCGCTTTCCATCGCGGAGCAGCAGATCGTGGAGATCGCCCGCGCCCTTCTACGGGATGCCCGGGTGGTCATCCTGGACGAGCCGACCAGCAGTCTCTCGCGCACGGACGTGGTGCGGCTCTTCCGTCTCATCCGGCGGCTCGCGGAGCGCGGTCTTTCGATCATCTACATCTCCCATTTTCTCGAGGAGGTCTTCGAGATCGCGGACACCTATACCGTGCTTCGCGACGGCCGCTCCGTGGGGGAGGGGAGGATCGAAGGCGCTTCCGTTCAGGAGATCGTCCGGCTCATGGTTGGCAGGGACATCCAGGAGATGTTCCCGCGCTCGAAGCGCGAGAGGGGGGAGGTGGTCCTCGCGGTCGAAGGACTCCGTGGACGCCGCTTGCCCCGCTCCGCGAGCTTCGAGCTCCGGCGCGGGGAGGTGCTCGGAATCGCGGGGCTCATGGGAGCCGGGCGCACCGAGATGGTGCGCGCCATCTTCGGACTCGACCCGGTGCGCTCGGGAAAGATCCGCGTCGGCGCCTTCTCCGGGCCCGCGGCCGCGCGGGAGCGGCTTCGCCAGGGAGCGGGGCTCCTGAGCGAGGATCGAAAGCGAGAGGGCCTCGCCGCAATCCGCTCCGTCGGCGAGAACCTCACGCTCACGAGGCTCGAGGGCCTCGGCCCCCTCGGTCTCGTCCTTCCCCGCCGCATGGAGGCCGCCGCGAAGAGGTGGATCGACTCTCTCGGCATCCAGTGCCGCGGCCCCCGCCAGAAGGTCTCAGAGCTCTCGGGGGGAAACCAGCAGAAGGTCGCGCTCGCGCGCCTTCTCTACCACGACCTCGACGTGCTCCTCCTCGACGAGCCGACCCGGGGCATCGACGTCGGAAGCAAAGCGTCGGTATATCGGCTCATCGATGAGCTCGCCCTGCGAGGCAAAGCCGTCCTGTTCGTCAGCAGCTACCTGCCGGAGCTGCTGGGTGTGGCGGATCGAATCTCCGTCATGCGCCGGGGTGAGCTCCTCGAGGCGGTGCCTGCGGACGAGGCCACCGAGGAGAGTCTCCTGGAGAGGGCGGCTGTTTGAAGCGGCTCGGTCCTCTACTCGGCCTCGGGATCGTGTACCTCTTCTTCGTGCTCGTGGGACCGGAGGCTTTCGCCACCACCCGGACTCTCGAGACCATCGCCCGGCAGACGGCAATCGTCGGGACGGCGGCGCTCGGGATGACGATGGTCATCGTCGCGGGGGGCATCGACCTCTCCGTCGGCTCCATCGTGGCGCTCGCTTCCGTCGTCGTCGCCCTGATCCTCGACGGCGGCCACGGCGGGCCTTTCACCGCCGTCGCGGCCGCCGCCTTCGCCGGGGCTTTCTCCGGCCTCGTGAGCGGCACTCTCATCACCCGCCTTCGCGTGGCGCCTTTCATCGTGACGCTCGGCATGCTCCTTCTGGTCCGGGGCGCGGCGAAGGGCCTGGGGAAGGAACAGAAGGTCGACGCTCCCATCACCTGGCTGGTGGACCTCCTGTCGTCGCTTCCGCCCGACCGGAGGTGGACGCTCGTTCCCCCCGGGGTCTGGCTCCTGGCGCTTCTCGCGCTCGCCACGGCCTTCGTTCTCCGCTATACGAAGCTCGGGGCCCATCTCTTCGCCATCGGGTCGAACGAGGAGACCGCGCGTCTCTGCGGAGTCGCCGTCGAACGGGTGAAGGTGATCGTCTACACGCTCTCGGGGGCGCTCGCCGGCCTCACCGGGGTGCTGCAGTTCTCGCGGCTCACGGTGGGCGATCCCACGGTCGCGGTCGGGCTCGAGCTCGACGTCATCGCCGCCGTCGTCATCGGCGGCGGGAGCCTTTCCGGGGGAGAGGGCACGGTCCTGGGAACGCTCGTGGGGGCGTTCATCATGACCGTGATCCGCACCGGCACCGCCCAGATGGGCCTGCCCAACTGGGTGCAGGAGATCGTGACCGGTGTCATCATCATCGCCGCGGTCGCGATCGATCGATGGCGCCATCGGAGGATCGATGCCTGACTTGAAGATCACGGGGTTCAGCACCGAGGACATCCGCTTTCCCACGTCGACGGCGCTCGACGGCTCCGACGCCATGAACCCCGATCCGGATTACTCCGCGGCCTACGTGGTCCTCGAGACCGACTCTCCGAAGGGCCTGGAAGGCCATGGACTCGCGTTCACCATCGGAAGGGGAAACGACCTGGTGGTCGCCGCCATAGCACCCCTGGCGGCGAAAGTCGTGGGCCGGAGCCTCTCCTCCATCACCGGCAATTGGGGACTCTTCTGGCACGAGCTCACTTCCGACAGCCAGCTCCGGTGGCTCGGCCCGGAAAAGGGTGTGGTCCACCTCGCGACCGCGGCGGTGGTGAACGCGCTCTGGGACCTTCACGCAAAGTCGGAGGAAAAACCGCTCTGGAGGCTACTCGCCGAGATGTCCCCCGAGGAGGTCGTGCGCGCCTTGGACTTCCGCTACATCACGGACGCCCTCACTCCGGAGGAGGCGCTCGCGATTCTCGAGCGGCTGGAGCCGACGAAAGAGCGGCGGATCCAGGAGCTCCTCGACCGTGGCTATCCCGCCTACACGACTTCCGTCGGCTGGCTCGGCTATCCCGACGAGAAGATCCGTACGCTCTGCCGCGAAGCCATCGCCGAGGGGTTCTCGGAGTTCAAGATGAAGGTCGGAAGATCCGTCGAGGACGACGTGCGCCGCGCGGCTCTCATCCGCGAGGAGATCGGTTGGGATCGCTCATTGATGATGGACGCGAACCAGGTGTGGGACGTCGACCAGGCGATCGCGCACATGGAGCCCCTGAAGCGCTTCCAGCCGCGGTGGATCGAAGAACCCACGAATCCAGACGATATTCTCGGCCACGCCAGAATCGCGAAGGCGGTCGCGCCCATCGGCGTCGCCACCGGAGAGCACTGCCACAACCGCGTGATGTTCAAGCAACTCCTCCAGGCGCAGGCCATCCGCTATTGCCAGATCGACAGCTGCCGTCTCGGGGGAGTGAACGAGGTCATCGCGGTGCTCCTCATGGCGGCGAAGTTCGGTGTCGCGGTCTGTCCTCATGCCGGCGGCGTCGGTCTCTGCGAGCAGGTGCAGCACCTTTCGTTCTTCGACTACGTCTCGGTGAGCGGAAGCATGGAGGACCGGGTGATCGAGTACGTCGATCACCTGCACGAGCACTTCGAGGACCCGGTGCGCGTCGAGGGAGGTCGCTATCTCGCTCCCGCTCGTCCCGGGTACAGCATTTCGATGAAGAGGGTCTCGAGGACGAAATACGCTTTTCGACCAAAAAGTGCTTGACATCGCATGTTGGACCTCTTTACCCTACATCTAGTGTTAGCGGACAGATTGCAAGGCACATCTAGTTTCGACCCACCTATCGAGTGGTGCCCTCGGTGCGATGAGCGCGCCAGTCTCCCGAGTGACCCGACTGAAAACGGAATCGTTTTTGACGGGTATCCCAGCCGTTGAGAGGAGGTGAGATCATGGCGAAGAAGAAGAAGGCAGCGAAGAAGACAGCGAAGAAGAAGTAAGACTTCCTCAGGGGTATCGAGAGAGAGGGGGCGAAGCAATTCGCCCCCTTTTTTTGCGCCGGAATGCGGAGGGACCCGATGATGATATCCACGTTGCTGATTGCTCTCTTCTCCTTCGTGGAGACCCCGCCCGAGCCACTCGAAGTTGTACGGTTCCTCGACTCGTTCGTCGACTCCTTCAACAACCTCGAGTGGGATCGATTTCGCGATCACTTCAGCGATGAGGCCACCGTCTTCTTTCCCGCTCCCTACACGCCGGCGCGTGCGTCGGGTCGAGCCGCGGTCGAAGAAGGATTCCGCGGCGTTTTCGAGCGATGGCGCAAGGAGCGGCCGGGGCCGCCGTATCTCGACATCCGCCCTCTCGATGTGATGGTGCAGAGCTATGGAGAGATCTACGTCGTCACCTTCCACCTCGCCGACGGCGAGAAGCACTCGCGAAGAACGTTCGTCCTCGGCAAAGAGGGAGGCGAGCTCAAGATCCTCCACCTCCACGCGTCGAGTCAGTGAGGACGGGGGAGATGGTCGAAAGGCCCTTTTCCCGCGGGCAGCGGTGAGACGTAGCTACGTCCGGCGGTAGCGCTCTCGAACTCCGCGCGCACGGTGCGCAGCAGGAGATCATCGGTCAGAAGCTCCAGGGCGCTCGCCGCGACCGCGCGGGCGGCCCGGAGCGTCCCCCGGCGGGCGAGGTCCGAGGTCGCGGTCTCGTTCCATTCCCGGCTGTGGGAGGCAGTGCCTTCGGCGAACGCCTGAACGAGGAAGCCTCCGCGCGGCGCGACCCAGCTCGCTTCGGCGGTGTCGTCGCTTATGGGGACCGGCTCGTCGCTGAAGGAAAGAGGGAGGGCATCGCCGAGGTTTCGCTGCAGGAGCTCGGCGAGGGCGCGGTTGATGAGCCAGGGCCCGGTCGAGGACAGGAGCTGCTCTTCGACCTCGGTCCCGGTCGCCGTCGCGGAGTCGTGGGCGAGCGAGGCCATCCTCCCGCGAAGGGATTCGACCTCCGCTCGATCTTGGCCATGGAGAAAGTACCATGCGGTCGCTCTCTCGGGCACGACCGAAGGAAGCTCTCCGCCCTCGAGGATCACGTGGTTCACGACGGAGCTCGCGGGCCAGCCCGAGCGCGCAACTAGCCTCGTCGATGGTCCCGTACGCCTCGAAGAACCCGTGGGCGACGAAGCCGCGGGCGTGGA
>DAISKN010000222.1:0-9715 GCA_036820975.1 Acidobacteriota bacterium
GCACGAACCCGGCGCCGGATGTGGTCTGCGGCGAGAATGCGGCCGGACGCGCGCTAGCGGACGGCCCTTTGCACGCGACGGTGCCGGCGAGGGTGGACAGGCTCAAAAGACGAAGCAGCTCACGACGATGCATGGATCTATTTCCTCGGTGCCGTTAAGCGCTAGCGCAACGCGCCGCCCAAGCATCTATTTGCGCAGGTGCGAGCTGCTGGCGACATCTGCGTCATTTGACGAGAGGGCTTCCCGGCGTGCTGGGTCAGCACTCGTTGAGCCTTGGTCCCGAAATGGAAGTCCTCCATGAACTCCCTCAGCGCATGTTCCGCGAACGTCCCCGCGTCAAGAGAGTGCGCATCGCAGAAATCCTGGAACTCACGCGCAAACCCCGGACCCACTTTGACGCGCAACGTGGTGGCGGCCATGCCGTCAGCATACCAATTCCGGATTGGAGCGGGCCGGCGCAGTCTATATTCTGTTCGAAGACAGGGAAGTATACTGTGGCTCGGAGGGACTCATGAGCGCCACGGTCAAGAATCTGATCTTCTGGGTGATCTCCGCGCTCGTCATCTTCCTTTTCTGGAGCGTGTCGTCGCGCATCCAGAAGAACGAGCGGCAATTGAGCTTCAGCGACTTCATCGCCCAGCTCGAGAGGGGGCACATCGTCAGAGTGACCCTCACCGGGTCCAACGCCGGAAGTCAGATCGTGGGAGAGTTCAAGAACGGCCAGGAGTTCCGGACCTTCGCTCCTCCGCAGGTGGGGAACCTGGTCAACCGGATGCTCGAGAAGGGCGTCGAGGTGAGCGCCAGGGACGCCAACAGCTCCTCGTGGCTGGACCATCTCATCAGCTGGACTCCGATCGCCATCATGATCGCGTTCCTGATCCTTTTCATGCGCCAGATGCAAAGCGCTCCGTCAGTGGACCGAGCGGAGAGAAGACTCCGGGCGAAGTCGCGGATTTACGAGTTTCTATCCCGAAGCAATGAAGCGCTCTCCGAAAGCGAGATGTTCGCCGAGGTCGCGGGCGACAAAGAAGCCGAGCCCCGGGTCGTTCTCTACCAGATGCTTCGCGACGGGACCGTGGTCTTCACCACCGAAAGGAAGTATCGGGCGAAGACCGTCGACTGAGACCTCAGGCCTTCACCGCGAGCCCATGCGTGCTCGTGCTCTCGCGAAGCTCGAGGATTCCCACGTAGAGGTGGCCGAGGACCGCCCGGGCGGTCTGCTCTTCCGAGAGCGGGCTCAGGGCGAAGACCGATCGCGTAGGCTCGGAGCCCGTGATGCGGGAGAGGATGAAGGCCTCGTGGGGCTTCATCGTCACTCGCTCCATCAGGACCATGGAATCCTTGGTGAGGGTCAGGTGCCGGTCGTCGCTCATGAGCTGCTTCAGGTGATCGTCGATCTGGGGCGTGCGCCTCGCGGCTTCCATGATCACGTCGAGGACCATGACCGGTTTCGCGACCACCTGGATCACGTCCTTGGTGTTGGAGAAGGCCATCTTCTTCGGGGGCTGGATCATGACGTTCGAAGCGACTTCCATGATCTGGAGCCGCACGAAATCCTCGATCTCCGCCGACTGGATGATGTGCAGGTCCGCCAGCACCTCGCCGAGGCGCTTTCCCTTCTTCGCGAAGAGCGTGGCGTCTTTGAGATGCTGTTCGGTGATGCAGCCCTGGCGCACCAGGCACTCGCCGAGCCGCTCGGAGTCGTCGGTCGAACGGGCGGCGGTGATGCCGCCGTCCTTGAAGACGACGTGTCGCGTGACGTGAGCGCCCTCGCAGGTGAGGATGCCGCTCCGCCTCTCGCGCGCGAGCGTTCTCAGAGTCTTCAGAACTTGCTGGTTCACTTGCTCACAGCAATCCGACGATTCAAGGAACGTTAGCCTCGAGGGAACGACGGAAGGCATGGGCCTCCCGACACACCGAGGGTCGATGGGGCAAGGATGCACGATGCGTACCATCCGCCGCAGGCATGCCGAGACGGAAGTCCAGCGATTACAGCCGGTTGAAGGAGGTCCTCGGCGGCGGGTCGATGACCCTCGGGGGGTTCTTGTGGGCAGGAGGACACGTCCCCATGGGAAGACCCCCGCGACGGCTCAGGGCTCTCGGATAGCCGCCGAGTTCTGCTGGATCCAGTCGGCGATCGCCTTCGCGAGTCGGCTCAGATCCCGGGCCCCTCGACCCTCTACCGAGAACTCCTTGGAGAAATTCCCGACCCGCACGAGAGCCCAGGTTTTCGGGGCGGACTCGTCAATGCGCCACAAGTATCGCGGGGCCTCGTCTCCATCGGCGAGCTCGACCGTGAGGTCGCCCTGCCCCAGAAATTGGACGCTCACCTGGGCCTGCTCCTGCGAATAAGCGACTTCGGTGAAGGAGCCGGCATGCTCGCCCAGCTCGCGCCGGAAGGCGTCGAGGAGCTCGTCCTTGAATCCATGGGCGCTGTCGCGGCTGTAGGTGAAGAGGCTCAGCGGGGCGGGCGTTTGCAGAAGCGTGATGGCGCATAGAACGGCGGCGAGGTTGGGCACGGTCTAGCGCTCCAGCATTCCTCCGATGCCGCCGAAAGCGCCGAGGATCGAGCCCTCGTCCTTGCCTCCGCGAATGGTCAGGGACTGCTGGATGCGTCCCGCGAGGCGGCTGAAGGGAAGCGACTGGAGCCAGACCTTGCCGGGGCCGGTCACGCTCGCGTAGAAGAACCCCTCGCCGCCGAAGATCGCCGACTTGATGCTCCCCACGAACTGGATGTCGTAGGTGATCGAGGGCTGGAGCGCCACGAGACAGCCGGTGTCCACGCGAAGGTTCTCGCCGGGGCCGAGCTCCCTCTCCACGATGGTGCCTCCGGCGTGGAGAAACGCGAGCCCGTCGCCCTCGAGGCTCTGCATGATGAACCCTTCACCGCCGAAGAGGCCGACTCCGATCTTCTTCTGGAACGCGATGCCGACCGAGACCCCCTTGGCGGCGCAGAGAAACGCGTCCTTCTGGCAGATGAGCTTTCCCCCCATCCTGTGGAGATCGGCCGGGATGATCTTTCCTGGATAGGGCGCGGCGAAGGCGACATGCTGCTTTCCCGCGCCCCGGTTCGCGAACTCGGTCATGAACAGGCTTTCTCCCGTGAGGACGCGCTTTCCCGCCCCCAGCAGCTTGTCCATGAACCCCCCGCCCTGGGAGCTCCCGTCGCCGAAGATGGTCGTCATCTGGATGCCGGCGGTCATGTACATCATCGAGCCCGCTTCCGCGATGGCGCCTTCGCCGGGATCGAGCTCCACGTCGACGAACTGCATCTCGGAGCCGACGATGTCGTAGTCGACCTCGTGCGAGCGCCGGCCGCCCGTCATCGGCGCTCCCAGAGGCGCGGACGGGGCCGCTCCCGCGGCGCCGCCGAGGAGGGAGGAGGCCTCGGGGACCTGCGCCGCCGCGGTCCATCCCGACATCCCCTGCTTGAAGATCAGGCTTGCCTGGTTGTATTGGCCGGATCGAAACCCGGCCGCGAGGTCCGACGCGGTCATGGGTCCGACGCTCTGCCCCGAGACGGCGACATACCATTCCTTGGCATCCATTGCGTTTGCTCCCCGTGCGCTCCCTCTCGCTCCGCAATCCGCGCGCAAGAGGGCGGTCAGTATAACAGAAGCTCCGGTCCCGCTTGCCACTCGCGAGCCCGGTCCGTAGAGTGACAGCCACATCCATGAAGCCGCTCGATCTTCTCGCCCTCGCGGCGCTGCTCCCGTCCGTCGTGGCCGCCGGGCAGACCGCCTCCGGCCCCATCATCGACCGCATCGAGATCGTGATCGAGGACGTCTTCGAGGACGGCGGGCTCACTCCCGACTACTGGGCCTATCGGCTGGCGAATCAGCTCCACGTCGAGACGAAGGAGGTCGTCATCCGCCGCGAGCTCCTGTTCCGCGAAGGCGAGCCCCTGGAGCGCGAAGCCCTGGCTCAGACCGAGAGGAATCTGCGGGCGCTTCCGTTTCTCCGAAGGGCCAGGATCGAGACCCATCCCGCGCAGACCGACGGCCCGGCTGCGGTCTCGGTCCGGGTCGTCGTCGGCGACAGCTGGAGCACGGTCCCCGAAGCGCGGCTCGCGAAAGTGGGAAACGAATGGGTATGGGCGCTCGGCGCCTCCGAGGGGAATCTCTTCGGCCGGGGAATGGACCTCGAGGCTGTCCACAGCTCCGACCTCGACCGCGAGGAGACCTACGTCCTTTTCCGCGACCCGAGGCTCTTCGGCTCGCGAATCGCGCTCTCCACCTACTACTCCGATGCCTCCGACGGCCACCACGCCGCTTTCTCGGGGCAGCGGCCGTTCTACTCTCTCGACTCGCTCTGGAGCTTCCGCGCCGGCTTCGAGGATTTCGATCGGCTGGATCCGTTGTACGAGGCCGGCGAGCGCGTCGACGAGCTCCGGCACACGAGAAAGCGAAGCGACTTCGAAGTCGCCCGCGCCGTGAAGCGTTCCGACGCGAGCGCGCTCCGCCTTCACCTCGGCTACCAGCTCTCCGAAGACGACGTCGAGCTCGACCGGCGAGAGTTCGGCATCGTCCAGGTCGGGGTCACGAGCATCTTCCATTCGTTTCGAGCGCTTACTCACGTGAATCGCTTCGAGCGAACGGAGGACATCAATCTCGGTAACGAAGCCGCCGCGTTCGTCGGGATCTCGACTCCGTCGCTCGGCGGCGAGCCCGGAGATTCCTATTTCTTCTTCCTGTCGGAGCGGCGCGGCTTCTCCTTGAACCGCGACGGCTTTATTCTCGGCGCGGCCTCGTGGCAGGCTCGCCACCGGAACGGGGACATCGAGAATTCCGTCGCCCGTTTTCGCCTGGACCTGGTGCAGAAAGTGTCCCCGCGGCGGATCCTCCTGGCGAAGGCCGACTACCAGCACGGATCGAGCCTGGACCCCGAGGTCCAGCTCCGCCTCGGCGCCGAGAGCGGGCTTCGAGGCTACCCCGTGCGCCAGTTCAACGGCACGCGCTCGCTCCTGCTCGGCTTCGAAGGGCGGTGGTTCGTCGCCGACGACTTGCTCCGCCTGGTCTCGATCGGCGTCGCCGGCTTCGTCGATTCCGGATTCGCCTGGCCCGAGGGCGCGAAGGTCGCGCTCCACGACCTGCGATCCGACGTCGGCGTGAGCCTGCTCCTCGGCGCGAACCGGGTCTCCGCCTCGAGGCCCGGCGTCCGGCTGGACCTCGCCTACGCTCTGAATCCCGTCGCCGGGCGAAGCCCGTGGCTCTTCTCCGCGGGCTCGCAGGTCGGGTTCTGACTACCTCACGCCGATCTTGAGATTGGAATAGACGATGCCGATGATGGACTCCTTGCGCTCCTCGACCCCGAGCTCGATCCAGTGGGTCGCCGGGCGATAGATGTTCGTGTAGGTCTGGGAGAACTGCTCCACACCGTCCATGTAAACGCGCACGATCTGGCTTCCGATGCCCGGGCCCCACTCGACGCGGATGGTGTAGGTCTTGAAGAGATTCCACTCCTCGAAGTCGTTTCCGAAGTCGTACTGCTCCCGGTCACTGATCCAGCGCACCCGGAAATAAGGGGAGTTGTGCCCCGCGTCCAGCTTCTGCAGGTTCACGCGGTAGGGGTTCTCGCGGTAGCTCCCGCGCGTCGGGTCCCACATGCCAAAGAGCATCCACTGCTTGTCCGGAACAACGTCTTCCATGTTCGAGTTGTCCCACTCGACGAATCCCGCCTCGAGAGTGGGGACGCCGTACCGGATGAAGTCCGACCGGCTCGTCACCTTCCATCCCTCGGGGGTGAACTCGCCGCCCCCGCGAACCCCGACGGTCATTCCGTTGGTGAGGGGGTCGTAGACCAGGAGGCCGTTCACGGGAGTCTCCGAGCCGAAGCCCGGGGCGTTGACGCGAAACTCCCCGGGCTCGGCGAAAGGCCCGCTGGTCGAGCCGGTTTCCGCCCGCGCCCTCCAGAAGAAGCTTTCGTTCTCGAGAGGCGTCGTCACCTGCCAGGATGTCTGGCTCGCGCCCTGGGCGATGCCACGACCCTCGACCACGAGGCTCGAGAATCCGGAATCGTTCGCCACCTGGAAGTGGTACGTCGGCGTCCCCGAGGAGACGTTCACGTTCGATACGGTGAGCGTCGGGTTCCGGCTGTCGACACTCGAGCCCGCCGCCGGGGTCACGAGGGCGGGAGCGGAGGTGATGGAAGTGGGGGAGGAGGGAGGATCGTCCCCGCAGCTCAGAGCGAGCGCGGTCGAAAGCGCGAGGGTGGCGAGGAAAGCCAGAAGCCTGGTATGAGACATATCGAGTTTGTTCCCTTCGGTTGACCCGCAAGTCTATCCGAACGTAAGCTCCGCTCCCATCGTGGATCCCGAAAAAGTCCTTACGCGGCTCCGGAAGCTCTGCCTCGGGCTCCCCGAAGCCTACGAGACCACGAGCTTCGGCCACCCGACCTTCCGGGCGGGCCGGTCGGGAAAGAAGACGTTCGCCGTCTTCGAGAATTATCGCGGCGAGGACACGATCTGCGTCAAGGCGACGATGGAAGACCAGGCGCTTCTCGTCCTCGACCCGCGCTTCTTCGTCGCGCCATACGTGGGAAAGCACGGATGGACGTCGATGCGGACCGCGGGGGCGATCGAGTGGGGCGAAGTCGAGGACCTCGTTCGTGAGAGCTATCGCCTGGTGGCGACGAAATCGATGCTGGCGAAGCTCGAAGAGCGCCGCCCCGCGAAAAAGCGGAAGAAGAAGTAGCCTCAGCGCTCGACGGGAAAGCCTTTTTCCCGCCAGGCGAGGGTGCCGCCGGTCATGTTCCAGACGTCCTGGAATCCGGCGTCCTTCAGGAGAACGGTCGCCTTCGCCGAGCGAGATCCGGAACGGCAGATGGCGACGACCCTCTTCTCCCGGTAGCCCTCGATCTCGGAAAGCCTCGCGGGAAGCTCGGGAAGCGGGATCAGGAGCGCCCCCGGCACGTGTCCGAGCTCGCCCGCGTACTCGTCGGGCTGGCGCACGTCGAGAAGGAGCCGCCCCGATTCGGCCCCGTCGACCACGAGCTTCCGCACGTCTTCGACGGAAAGCTCGGGGAGGCCGATGGCGGGGGCGGGCTCGCACATGCAGGCGGAGACCGCATCCTTCGGCATGAAATTCAGGGAAGGGTCGGTGGGGCCCTCGTTATTCGCGCGAACGGTCTCGATCATCCAGTCGGGAGTGGGGCGTTTCATCGAGGAGAGCCAGGCGACGTACTCCTCCCGCCCGCGCGGCTCGAGGTTCGAGTTGGTGCGCTTCTCCTCCCGCAGAACCGACTCCCGCTTTCCCTGGTAGTCGTGCCCGGGAAAGATGAGGGTGGCTTCGTCGAGAGAGGGGATCACGCGGTTCAGGCTCTCCCAGTGGTCGCCGGGATCTCCGCCCGGGAGATCCGTGCGCCCCGCGCCGCCGATGAAGAGCCAGTCGCCGGTGAGGACTCGCCCGGGAAGCTTCAGGGTGATGCTGTCCTTGGTGTGTCCCGGCGTTTCTATCGCTTCGAGGGTGGTCCCTCCGAGCGAGAGCGTCGACCCGTCGGTCAAACGGATGGAGGCGTGCTTCGAGCCCGCTTTCCGGTGCATCGCGTACTCGGCACCGGTCCGCTGCGCCAGGAGCCTCCCTCCCGAAAGATGGTCCGCGTGGGTGTGAGTGTCGATGACGTAACGCAGGGTCCATCCGCCCTTCTCGAGATACCTCAAGTACTCCTCGGTCGCGCCCAGCACCGGGTCGACGAGCGCCGCTTCCTTCGTCTCGGGCGATCCGATGAAGTACGTCCGACAGGCGTCGGGATTGAGCTGCTCGAAGACGATCTCCTCTTTCTTCATTCCGTCTGGATTGTAGCAGCCCGGCGCGGACTTGTCCTGTCGGTATACTCTCCCCTCATGTCGGAAACGCTGAAGCAGCACGCGCGGGCGATCTTCGACGCGGGCCTCGAGGCCGCCGACCCCAACCGATTGCTTTCGAAGGGGCTCCGCGAGGTCCCCTCCGAGGGATTCCGCTTCGGCGACGAGCCGTTCGTCTTCCCGTTCCCCGGCGAAAGCGGCCGGATCCGGGTCGTGGGAGCGGGAAAGGCCGCGGGCTCCCTCGCGCGCGCGGTCGAAAGCGTTCTCTCGGGCCGGCAGTACGCGGGCCGGATCCTCGTGAAGCACGGGCACGGCGTTCCCCTCGAGCGCGTGGTCGTCGAGGAGGGCGGGCACCCGCTTCCCGACGAAGCCGGCCTCCGCGCGACCGAGCGCCTCCTCTCGGATCTCGAGGGCGGACGCGCGGAAGACCGGATCTTCTTTCTTCTGACCGGCGGGGCTTCGGCGCTCCTCGTCGCTCCGGCGGAAGGCATCAGCCTCGACGACAAGATCCGGACGACGGACCTGCTTCTGCGCAGCGGCGCCGACATCCGCGAGCTGAACGCGATCCGCAAGCACCTCTCGAGGGTGAAAGGCGGACGCCTGGCGGAAAAGATGGCGCCGGCCTCGATCCTCGGGCTCGTGGTCTCGGACGTCATCGGCGACGACCTTTCCGCGATCGGCTCCGGACCCGCTGTCGCCGATCCCACGACGTTTTCCGACTGCCTCGAGATCGTCGCCCGCTACGGGCTCGAAGAGAAGCTGCCGGAAAACGTCCGGGAGCGGCTCGATGCCGGCGTCCGCGGGATGCTTCCGGAAACGCCCAAGGAGGGCGATCCTTCGCTCGCGAGAGCGAGGCACGTGATCCTCGCGAGCAATCGCCTGTCCCTCGAGGCGGCCCGCACCCGGGCGTCCGCCCTGGGCTTCGAACCCGAGATCTTCCGGGCCGACATGGTGGGGGACGTACACCGGGTCGCCCGGGAGTTCGCCGAGAGGCTCGGAGCTCTATCGCGCCGGAGCAGCGGCCGCGTGGCACTTCTCGCCGGAGGCGAGCTCACTCTGGTGGTGAAAGGCTCGGGGCTCGGAGGACGGAACCAGGAGTTTGCGCTCGCCTGCGCGCTCCATCTGCGAGGAACGCCGGGAGTGACGGTGCTCTCGGCGGGAACCGACGGCACCGACGGTCCGACCGACGCCGCCGGAGCCTTCGCCGACGGCGATACCTGGGAACGCGCGCGAAGGATGGGGCTGGACCCCGAGGCGGTGCTCGCCGATAACGATTCTTATCGTCTCTTCGATCGCCTCGGCGACCTCTTGAGGACCGGGCCCACCGGCACCAACGTGAACGACATCGTCATCGGGCTCGCGGTCTAGACGAGCTCCGCTCAGCGGGGGATGAGCTGCGCCAGCTGATAGACCGCCTCCTCCGCCCACTGGGACGCCTTGTCTTTCTCGAGGTAGCGGCTCCAGGCCTGAATGGCCGCGGGCCTCATGTCGAGGGCCTCGTAGTACTTTCCGAAGTTGTAGAGAACGCGGAGATCCTCGGGGGCGGCGGACTGCGCCTGGCGCAAATAGGCGAGCCCGCGCTGCAGAAGGCTGTAAGAGCTCTCGGAGTCGCGCTGCGCTTTCTCGTAGAAAGCGACGGCGAGGCCGTTCAAGGCATCGACCGAAGCGGCATCGCTTTCGAGCGCCTGGAGGAAGAGCGACTCCGCTTCCTCGATCTGGCCGTCATCCAGGAGCAGCAGGCCGAGGGTCACGACCGCTTCCCTGGCGGGCGAGCGGTCCACGGCGGTCCGGAGATTCGAGAGCAGCGCGGCCTCCGCCGGATCCTCTTCGTCGAAGCCGCTCCTTGTGACCGAGGCGCGCTCGAACTCGTCGATATAGCGGAGGGGGACGCGGCCGGTGGCCTGCCGGAGCTCG
>DAISKN010000223.1:0-9705 GCA_036820975.1 Acidobacteriota bacterium
GATCGGCGGCAACCCCTTCAGCGGCTTCTCCCACCAGGGCGACGACCGCGACCGGACGTTCGTCTGCGACGCGGTGTTCCCGTCGCCCTACCGCGGCGGCGGGACGCTCGTCATCGCGGGCACCGAGGTCGGCTTCGGCGGCCGGCGGGTGACGCTCCAGGCGTGCCTCGGTGCCGATCCGGGGCAGGCGACGCAGAGCGCGGGCATGACGTCGAGCCAGCTCCAGATGGCGCAGTTCCAGGGGGATCCGTCGAGCGCCGTTCCCGTCGACGCCGGCCCCGCGGGGGACGCGACGGGCCCGGGCGGGGGCCAGGAGCCGGTGCTGGGTGAAGCGACGACCCTCGACGTGCAGCTCGAGATGGAGCTCCTGAAGACGGAGGAGCGGGACGAGCCCATCCCCGAGGAGATCTTCGAGCGGCTTTCCCGTCAGGAAAAATCCACGCTGAACTACGAAGCCCTGTCCCAGCGGGGCTCCTACGCCGAGGACAGCGCTCTCGGTCACGAGAGCATTCCCTGGGTCTACCGTTCTCTCATCAAGCAGTACTTCCTTTCCATCGTTTCCAAATCCGAGGCGAAGTCGGAGTCAGGTTCGGAAAAATGATCGAGATCGAGAAAGAAATAGACCGGTTCCACAAGCAGTACCAGAGCGTCCAGGCGGAAATGGGCCGGGTCATCGTGGGAAACCAGGAGATCATGGGCGGGATCCTGTCCTGCCTCCTCACGAGGGGCCACGTGCTCCTCGAAGGCATTCCCGGCCTGGGGAAGACCAAGATCGTCCAGACGCTCGCGAACGTATTGAACCTCAAGTTCAACCGGATCCAGTTCACCCCCGACCTGATGCCCGGAGACATCATCGGCACGAACGTGGTGCGCGAGAGGGAGGACGGCGAGAAGTACCTCGACTTCCAGCCGGGCCCGATCTTCTGCAACCTGCTGCTCGCGGACGAGGTCAACCGGGCGACTCCGAAGTCGCAGTCGGCTCTCCTCGAGGCGATGCAGGAGAAGAGCGTCTCGGTGGGGACCATCACCCACAAGCTCGAGGAGCCGTTCTTCGTCATGGCGACCCAGAACCCTATCGAGCTCGAGGGAACGTACCCGCTCCCGGAAGCTCAGCTCGACCGGTTCCTGTTCAAGCTCAAGATCGTCTACCCGACGAGCGACGAGATGCACGAGATCATGAACCGCACCACCCAGGTGGAGGAGCCTCGCGCGAGAGCGGTGCTCGAGCAGGGAGAAGTGCTCGACATGCGCAAGACCGTGCTCTCGGTCCCGATCGCGAAATCGGTCCAGGACTACGCCATTCGCCTGACTCTCGCGACCCATCCCAACGCGCCTCAGTCGCATCCTCTGACCAACAAGTACGTTCGCTTCGGCGCGAGCCCCCGCGGCACCCAGGCGCTGGTCCTCGGAGGCAAGGTGCAGGCGCTCCTCAACGACCGGGCCCACGTCTCCGTCGAGGATATCCGGACCGTCGCTTATCCCGCGCTTCGCCACCGCATGCTCCTGAACTTCGAGGGAGAGGCGGAGCACATCGACACCGACGTCATCCTTAAAGAGATCCTGAAGGACACCCCCGGGCCCAGGGAGTAGAGGCGCTCTGGGGTTCGCGGCGCTCCTTCTCTCGGCGCTGCCGGTCCTTCGCCAGGACTGCTTTCCCGTCGAGCGGCTCTCTCCGGACATCCGCGCCCTGTCGGAAAGCCTCCTTTTGAGCGCTCTCGACAACGAGGCGCTCTACACCCTCGTCTCCGACCTCAAGCCGATGTCGGGGTTCGTCGAGTTTCGAGTTCCGCTCGAGACCCTCGAGCTCTCGGAGATCGAGAGAACCCGCCGGGCCCTTCGCGCCTGGACGTGCGGCGACTATTTCTTCGCGGACGTCCGCCGCTTCCGCGAGCCCCACGGGGACAGGCTCTACGCGGAGGGGGCGATCTGGAACCGGCCGGCGCTCGAGAGAGTTCTCGCGGAGCGCCCGGAGTTCTTCGCCCGGTTCGCGGTGACGCCGTCCGCCCATCCTCTCGAGGTGGTGCTCGCGGTCGAGTACGACGAGACCGTCGCCCGCTATCGAGGGTACGGCTACCTCTACGGGTATCCGGAATATGCCGTCGAGTACTTCGCAGGGGCGGAGATCACCCGGGAGAGAACCGAGGAGAGGGTCGCGCGCGACTTCTACTCGATACCGACCTACGCGCGGCCGGAGGGAGCGTATGCGTGGGCGGTGCCGAAAGGCCATGTGGAGAACGAGGCCGACCGGAGGATTCTCGAGAATGCCCGGGCGGTACTCGAGGAGTACCGCCGGCGGCGCGAGCGCTACATCGGGGATGGGAAGCCCGGAGTGGTCGAGCTCCTGCGCGATTGGTTCGATGACGGAACGGGAAGGTGCGACCCCGCGAGGGCCCGATAGTCGGGGCGGTCTCGGCGAGTCGAACGGTTACTCGGTCCGGAACGAGCAACGTTTCTACCCATTACTCCGCCAGATTGCGGTAGAGAACCCGAATGAGCTGGTAGGCCTTCAGGTACTCCTGCGACTGGAACCGGATCGAATATCTCGACGTGCGCTCGACCGTCGGGATGATCGACGCGATGTCGGCGAGATCGGGGCTCTTGTAGGTGATGTCGACGGTCGTGGGGCTTCCGGGTCGCGTGGGCCTGAATGACGCGAGCCTCTCGATCGCGCGCTTCGCGCCGGCGCGGATGAGTCGGCGGGCCTCCTCGGGATGGAGAAGCTCCGCCGTCTGAAGCCGAATCGTGCGCTTCACCGCGACGGTCTCGAGGTCGGAGTCGACGAGGGTCCGGATCTCCTTCACGAAGTCCTCGTCACCCGTCGCGAGGGCCACGGGAACGCCGAAGCTTCCCGCCGCGCGCGCGTTCATGCCGCCCTCGCTCATCGGCCGGCCGTCGACCTGAATTCTGCCGACGACCCCGCCCGATCCGGTGTGCGCCATGACGCCGGGCTCGCCCTCCATCGAGTGGTAGCCGATGAAGAACACGGCGTCGAAATCGGCGCTGATGCCTTCCATCATCCCCAGGGCCTTCGAGTTGTTGCTGATGAGGCGCGCGGGCGCGAGGAGATCCTCGACCTTCACGTTCCTCATGCTCCCGTGGGAGTCGTTGACGAGAAAGTCGGTGGCGCCCGCCTCGCGGGCTCCCTCGATGGCGGCGTTCACCTCGGCGACCATGAGCGCCCGGCCGCGCTCGTACTCTCTTCCTTCGGCGGAGGTCATCTCCCCGTGGGCGATGCCGCCGATCCCCTCCATGTCGACGGAGATGAAGACGCGGACCGGATCCTGAGCCAGAGCGGCGCGGGAGAGGAGCAACGCGGAAACGAGGATCAGTTTCTTCATGGCAGGGAGGTTTACCACCGGCCGGGCTTCGAATCAACGGGGGATCAACGGGGTTGACGCGGGTCGCCGCTTGAGACAATGTGCGCTTCATGAAAAGAGCGTTCGGTTGTCTCTTTCTCGCGGCCGCCGGCTGCGCGGTGCCCGGGGAGAAGTCGGCGCCGCCGGCGACGGGAATCGACCTCGCTTCCTCGCGGCTCGTGGATCTCTCCTACGCCTACGACGAGACGACGATCTATTGGCCGACGTCGCCCACGAGCTTCGTTCTTACCGAGCTCGCCCGCGGCACGAGCGGGGGCGGCTACTTCTACTCCGCCTACTCCTTCTCGACTCCCGAGCACGGGGGAACCCACCTCGACGCGCCGATTCATTTCTCGGAGACGGGCCGCGCGGCCGGAGAGATTCCGATCCGGCAGCTCATCGCGCCGGGAGTCGTCATCGACATGTCGGAGGCCGCGAGCCGGGACCCCGACGCACTCCTGGATCTCGAGGCGGTTCGCGAGTGGGAGACGCGGAACGGCCCGGTCTCCGAGGGAGCTATCGTGATTCTCCGCACCGGCTGGGGACGCCGATGGGTCGAGGGGGCGAAGGCCTATCTCGGAGACGACACCCAGGGAGACGCTTCGAACCTTCATTTCCCCGGGTACGGGGAGGAGGCGGCGCGGTATCTCGTCGAGGAGCGGAAGGTCGGCGCCCTCGGGATCGACACCGCGAGCATCGATCACGGTCCTTCGAAAGACTTCACGGTGCATCGCGTCGCGGCCGCGAGAAACGTCATCGGCCTCGAGAACGTCGCCCGGGCCGAGGAGCTTCCGGAGAGAGACTTCTGGATCGTGGCCCTGCCGGTGAAGATCGGCAGGGGCTCGGGAGGACCGGTGAGAATCGTCGCCTTGTTGCCTGAAAGAGGAACGCCATGAATCGCTCGGCCTTTGCAGTTCTGATGCTTTCGATCTCCTGCACCGAGGTGCAGGCGCCCACCGACCGTGCCGCGGGTACCGTCATCGCTTTCGTCGGGGTGAACGTGGTTCCGATGGACAGCGAGCGCGTCGTCGAGAACCAGACCGTCCTCGTCGAGAACGGCCATATCGCGGCGCTGGGGCCGGCCGGCGAGGTGGAGATTCCGGAGGGCGCCACCGGCATCGATGGAGCCGGCAAGTACCTGATGCCCGGCCTCGCCGAGATGCACGGTCATCTCCCGAATCCCGACCTTCCCGCGGCCGTAACCGAGAACGTTCTGTTCCTCTACGTCGCGAACGGCGTCACTACCGTTCGCGGAATGCAGGGGCACCCGACCCAGATCCAGCTCCGGGCGCGCATCGACAGCGGCGAGCTCGTCGGTCCAAGGCTCGTCCTCGGAAGCCCCTCGATGTCGGGCGGAAGCGTCACCACCGTCGAGGACGGAGAGCGTCTGGTGCGCGAGTACAAGGCCGCGGGATTCGACCTGCTGAAGGTCCACGAGAACCTCTCGCCCGAGGTTTACGACGCGATCGCGGCGACGGCGAAGGAGATCGGCATACCGTTCGGTGGTCACGTGACCGATACCGTGGGCCTCTTTCACGCTCTCTCGGCGGGACAGACCACGATCGACCATCTGGACAACTACGTGGAGGCACTCGTCCCCGAGGGTCAGGCGCCCTCGGATGCTCCCGGACTCCTGGGAGCCGAGCAGCTTCTTTCCCGCATCGACGAGTCGCTGTTGCCGCAGCTCGTCCAGGCCACTCTCGATGCCGACGCCTCCGTCGTCCCCACGATGGTCCTGTGGGAGAGCGGCATCTACGCGACCCGCCCGAGCGCCGAGCTGCTCGCCGAGCGCACGGAAGTCCGCTACATGCCGAAGGACATGGTCGAGCGCTGGGTGCAGTCCGTGGACGAGCGCGTTTCGTCGAGCGATCCGGAGCTGCTCCGGCGTCTCGCCGAGCTCCGCCGCAGGATCCTGGCCGCTCTCCACGAAGGAGGGGCGCGCATTCTCCTCGGCACCGACTCGCCTCAGATCTTCAGCGTTCCCGGGTTCTCCATACACCGCGAGATGCAGTTCTACGTGGACTCGGGAATGTCTCCATACGAAGTGCTCTCGTCGGGGACCCGCGTGGTCGGCGACTATTTCGGGGAGAACTTCGGCACCGTCACCGTCGGGGAGAGCGCCGACTTGATTCTCGTGGACGGCAATCCGCTCGAAGACGTGAAGAACGTCTCCCGAATCTCGGGGGTCATGGCCCGGGGAAAGTACGTCTCGCGCGAAGAAATCGAAAAGAGGCTCGAAGCCATCGCCGCCAGCTACCAGTCCTGATTGTCTCGTGACATGCGGGCCCCGGCGCCTGCCTGGACTAGAGTCTTCGTCAGGAGGCCGACATGAAGCTTCGCACTTTCCTTCTCGACGAGTGGCTCGAGCGCTACGAAGGCAAGATCCGGTACAACCTCGCCGCGAGCACCGGCCCCGGTTGGACGCTTCATGACCTCAGCCGCCTCATGACCGCGGAGGAGAACGAGAAGCTCTTCAAGACGTCGCTCTCGTATCAACCCGGCCACGGCACCGACGCGCTTCGAGGCGCGCTCGCCTCCATGTACGGGGCGAGCTCCGACGAGATCCAGGTCCTCACCGGAGCGGCGGAAGCGCTCCTGGTCCTGTTCTTTCTCGCCGCCGAGCCGGGGGCCAACGTAGTGCTTCCGAACCCCGCATTTCCTCCGTTTCTCTCGATTCCGGAGTCCTTCGGCCTCGAAGTACGCCGATATCCTCTGGATCGCGGAAACGGATTCGCCCTGGACGTGGAACGAGTCGCTTCGTTGGTCGACGACCGCACCAAGCTCGTTCTCGTCAACTCCCCCCACAACCCGACGGGCGCCGTGATATCCGAGTCGAGCATCCGCTCTCTCGAGGAGCTCACGCTGAAGCGTGGAGCTCAACTCGTCGTCGACGAGGTGTACCACCCGATCTACCGCGGGAGCGCCCCGCGCTCCGCCGGAGAGTACACCCGGGCCACGATCCTCGGCGACTTTTCGAAGGCGTTCAGCCTGAGCGGCATCCGCGTCGGCTGGATCCTGGAGCGCGATTCGAAGCGGCGCGAGGAGTACTGGAACGCCCGCGCTCATTTCAGCATCTCCAACAACTTCCCCGGCGAGCTCCTCGCCGAGGTGGCCGTGCGCAACCGCGGCAAGATCTTCGATCGCGCCCGCGAGATCGCTGCCAAGAACCTGAGCATTCTCGATCGGCTGTTCCAGGAACATCGGCAAATCCTCGGCTGGGTCCGGCCCGAGGGCGGGATGACCGCCTTTCCCTGGCTCGTATCCGGCGAGAACGCCCGCCCGTTCTGCGAGGCCGCGGCGGCCAAGGGAGTCCTCCTGGTTCCCGGCGATTGCTTCGGTTTCCCCTCGCACTTCCGTTTGGGCTTCGGCGCCTGCGCCGACGGATACGAGGAAGCCGCGGAAATCCTCTCTGGCACGGTGGCCGCCGTGTCTTGACAAAACCGAATCCCTCCTTCCTAATAGATCCATACGAACAACTGAGCCGCTGACGCATTTCTGAACTCCGGTCGGGGCGCTCTCGCGCAAATCGGGGGGGGAGTGAGTGCGCCGCTTTGGATTGGAAGCGACGGCGATCGCCGCCGTCTCGGTCGGAATTCTGTTCGCAACGAGCACGGGTTGCGCGCGTCGGGAACGAAGCACGGTGAACGCCACCGACACCTATCAGAGAGCCTGCGCCCGCTGCCACGGTGAGCGGGGCCAGGGAGGCTCCGCGTCCGTGGAAGGGGCCGTTCCCCGGGATTTCACCGACGCCGCCTGGCGGGATTCACGCTCGGCGGCTCAGATCGCCGAAATCGTGCGCGCGGGAAAGGGACCGATGCCTTCGTTCGAGGGAGTCTTGAGCCCGGAAGAGATCGATGCCGTAGCCGAGGTCGTGCGGTCGTTCGGCGGGAGTCGCTGAGTGATCAAAAAGCTCCTCGGTCTGGTCGGGGTCGCGGCGCTCCTGCTCGCGGCGTCGGGACTGGTGAACTTCTACGTTCTTCACCCAAAGGCGCGGGCGGCCCCGGACTTCCGGGCGACCGCTTCTCCGGAAACCGTCGAGCGAGGACGCTACCTCGCGCACCACGTGCTCGGCTGCGTCCAGTGCCACTCGCCGATCGACCAGGAGCGACCGGGGGACTTCACCGTCGAAGGTGGGCTTCTCTCGGGACGCGAGTTCCCCGTCGTGCCCGAGATGATCCCCGGAAAGCTGGTGGCGGGAAACCTCACCCCGGACCGGGACACCGGCCTCGGGGCCTGGACGGACGGCGAGATCGCCCGGGCGATCCGGGAAGGGGTCTCGCGCGACGGGCGGCCGCTCTTCCCGATGATGAACTACGGCCAGTTCCGGCATCTGACGGACGAGGACACGCTCGCGGTCATCGCCTACCTTCGTTCCGTCCCGGCGATTCGAAAATCGCTCCCGCCGAGCGCGATCGATTTCCCGGTCTCGATGTTCGTACGCCTTGCCCCCCGGCCGCTCGAGGCCTCGCCTCCGCCCTGGCCGGACGAGCCTCTCGCGAGGGGAAGGCTCCTGCTGAAAGTCATGGGCTGCGTCGACTGCCACACGCCGATGGAGAGAGGGCAGCCGGTCGAGGGTATGGACCTCGCCGGCGGAAACGCCTTCAGCGGTCCTTTCGGCGTCGTCTACTCGCCGAACATCACTTCCCATCCCGCCTCGGGAATCGGAGCCTACACCGACGAGGATCTGAAGCGGGTGTTCCTGGAGGGCCGGTCGAAGTCCGGGCACTCTCTCTGGGTAATGCCCTGGAGCGCGACCATGGGGCTCCACGAGGACGATCTCCTCGCGCTCATCACCGCCCTCCGCGAGGTCTCCCCGAATCCGAACCTGGTTCCCGCGCGGAAGCTCCTTCCCGCTGATCAGGAGGCGGAGACGCCGTGACGAGGTTCCGGGACTTCTCCATCCAGCGGAAGCTGATGCTCGTCCTCATGCTGACGAGCGGTGTCGTGCTCATGCTGGCGAGCGCGGGGTTCCTCGTCTACGACTACGTGACCTTCCGCGACAAGATGGTCTCGGACCTCGTCGGCCTGGGCGAGATGATCCAGGTGAACGCCTCGACGGCGATGGTGTTCAACGACCGCGACACCGGCGAAAAGCTGGTGCAGGCGCTGAAGGCGCGGCCGCGCATCGTGCGCGCCTATCTCCTGAACCCCGAGGGGCAGGTGTTCGCCCAGTACGCCCGGGATGGCGAGATTCCGGGCTCTCCCCCTTCGGTCTCGGGGAAAGGACACCGGTTCGAGGGCGACCGGCTCCTGCTGTTCGAGCCCGTGACTTTCAACCAGAACACCGTCGGAACGATCTACCTCGAGTCCGATACCGAAGAGATCCGCGCCCGCGTCCGGGACTACGCGACCATCCTCGCGGTGCTCCTCCCGAGTCTCTTCGTCGTCGGCTTCATCCTGTCGTCTCTGGCGCAGCGGGTCGTCTCCCGGCCCATCCTCGATCTCGACCGGGTGGCGCGCACCGTCTCGGGACGCCGCGACTTTTCGGTGAGAGCCAAGAAATACGCCAACGACGAGATCGGCGTCCTGGTCGACGCCTTCAACGAGATGCTGTCCCAAATCCAGGCGAGGGACGTGGAGCTGACGGTCGCCAAGGAGGACGCGGAGAGCGCCAACAAGGCGAAGAGCCACTTCCTGGCCAACATGAGCCACGAGCTCCGGACTCCTCTGAACGCCATCATCGGCTACAGCGAGATGCTCCAGGAGGACGCGGAAGACGTGGGCCAGGAAGAGTTCATCCCCGATCTCCGGAAGATCCACGCCGCGGGCAAGCACCTGCTGGCGCTCATCAACGACGTCCTCGATCTCTCCAAGGTCGAGGCGGGGAAGCTCGAGCTCGTCATCGAGAACGTCGACATCGCGGAGCTGGTGAACGACGTCTCGACGACCGTCGTCCCTCTGGTCGAGCGCAACGCCAACGCGTTCGAGGTGAAATGCCCGGCGGCGGTGGGGAGCATGCTCGGGGACGTCACCCGCCTGCGGCAGATTCTCTTCAACCTCCTGAGCAACGCCTGCAAGTTCACGGAGAACGGCACCATCACTCTCGAAGTCGACCGGAAGCAGGTCCAGGGCCGGGACTGGGTCCAGTTCCGGGTGCGCGACACCGGGATCGGAATGACCCCGGAGCAGACGGGAAAGCTCTTCCAGGCGTTCCAGCAGGCGGACACCACCACCAGCCGCAAGTACGGCGGCACCGGGCTGGGGCTCGTCATCTGCCGGAAGTTCTGCCAGCTCTCGGGCGGCGACGTCGACGTCAAGAGCGAGTACGGGAAGGGGACGATCTTCACCGTGCGTCTCCCCGCGGACGCCGGGAGAGAGCCGGAGAAGGCGCCCAAGGCCGCGAAGACCA
>DAISKN010000224.1:0-9626 GCA_036820975.1 Acidobacteriota bacterium
GATGGTGCCCTGGGTGAAGGCGATGGCGAATGCGACCGGCTCGCTTCCGAGGCTCACCGTGACCCCGGTATCCCAGCGCAGGGGGTTCACCTGAGCCAGGCCGGAAGCGACGGCCGTATCCCCGATGGGATACCTCACTCGCGCGCCGTAGCCGCGGTACAGGAGCAGCTGGTCCAAACTCGAGGGAGCCGAATCGGGACGGAGCACCGTTGGATACTGATAGGGAAGCGGATAGCCGATCAGGGGGTTGTCGTACTCGTACTGCCTGCGTAGAAAGGCCCCGAAGACTGGAGGCACCCTTCCCGCCTGGACGGCGAAGGCGCGCTCCCGCCAGGGGCGAATGCGCACGTAGAGCGCGTAGGGTGTCGGAGCGTCGAGATTGTCGCTGCGGATATCCGCGAGCACGGAGACCGTCTCCGAAGGTCGAAGCTCGAGCGCCAGATTGAGCCGGAAGAGCCTGAGGCTGTCGTCTCCGTAATCCGTGTGGTTGAAATAGCCTGGATCCACGGGAGCGAAATTGGCCGCCACCTCCCCCCCGTAGCGGAAGGGACTTTCGTCGCGCTCGGGCTCCTGCGCGCCAGCAACCACCGCGACTCCGACGAGGAAGAAGATGGTTCGCGCCAAGAGCGCCAGCCGGGGGTCCATGCCGATGAGTATAGCCTCAGAGCCTTCAGCCCGAGCGCAGGGCGAGCGACCCGCCTTCCCGCGAAGCGCTTCGGCGAGGTCTCGCCGTAGCCTGAAGGGCGGGCGGAAGCGAGTCCGAAAGCGAGAAGCGCCGGGGGTGGCCCCGTCGCATCGATCGAAGCCCATGCTACGATGGCACTCCTCTCATGAGAGTCCTGCTCTCGCCCTCTTACCAGCTCGAGCTCGACCCCAAGCAGGCGGCGAACCGCGAGCCCTATCCGCCGCTCGGCACTCTCTATGCCGCGTCCCGCCTGCGAAGAGATGGGCACGAGGTCGCGCTCTCCGACTCCATGCTCGCGCGGGGAACGGAGGAGTTCCGCCGTGATCTCGACTCCTTCCGCCCCGAGCTCGTCGCCCTGTACGAGGACGATTTCAACTACCTCTCGAAGATGTGCCTCACCAACATGCGGAAGGCGGCGTTCGAGAAGGCGCGCCTCGCGAAAGAGGCGGGAGCGTTCGTCGTGGTCCACGGCTCCGATGCCACCGATCGCCTGGAGGAGTACCTCCGCGAGCCCATCGACGCCGCGATCGTGGGTGAGGGCGAGGAGACGCTCTCGGAGCTCGCGCGCGGAATGGGCTCCAATCTCGCGGCTATCCCGGGCCTCGCCTTTCTCGAGGACGGAGGGCTCGTCCGGACCGCGACCCGGCCGCTCCTTCGCGATCTCGACGCTCTTCCCCTCCCCGCTTGGGACCTGGTGGACGTGGAGCGGTACCGAGGCGCCTGGCTCGAGCGGCACGATTTCTTCTCGGTGAACATGGTGACGACCCGCGGTTGTCCCTACCACTGCAACTGGTGCGCGAAGCCCATCTACGGACAGCGATACCAGTCGCGTTCTCCCGCGAGCGTCGCCGAGGAGCTTTCCTTCCTCCTTCGGGTCGCCCGCCCCGATCACGTCTGGTTCGCCGACGACATCTTCGGGCTCAAGCCCGGGTGGGTCGAGGCCTTCGCCTCCGAGGTCGAGAGCCGCGGCGCCCGGACGCGGTTCAAGATCCAGGCACGCGCGGACCTGATCGACGAGAACGTGGCCGCGGCCCTCGCGCGCGCTGGCTGCGAGAACGTATGGATGGGCGCGGAGAGCGGCTCGCAGAAGGTCCTCGACGCCATGGAGAAAGGAATCCGCGTCGAGCAGATCTTTCGCGCGACCCGCCTTCTGCGCGAGCGCGGCATCCGCGTCTCGTTCTTCCTCCAGTTCGGATATCCGGGCGAGGAGTGGAGCGACATCGAGAAGACGCTCGCGATGGTGCGGACCGCGAGACCCGACGACATCGGGATCTCCGTGAGCTATCCCCTGCCGGGGACGCCCTTCCACAAGAGGGTCCAGATGGACCTTCGCGAGAAGACGAACTGGACCGACAGCGACGACCTCGACCTGATGTTCCGGGGCACGTACGCCCCGGAGTTCTACCGGGCGCTATACCGACTGGTGCACAGCGACTTCCGACTGCGCCGGGAGTTTTCTCGATTCCCGCACCCCGGAAGCGTCGCCCGATCGGTGAAACACCTGGCGGGGTTGATCTCTGCGCGGCTTGCCGTGGAATCCAGGTCTCGAAGAAGAAATCCGGCCCTTCCTTAATTCGTAAGCTTCCTTACGCTCGATGTAACCTGGGACACACCCGGGGGTCGAAAAGACCGTGTTTCCCCGAGCCGGGCGGGGCACATGAATTGCTTTTCCTCATTCCGATGACCGAAGCGGGAGAGAAAGGCGCGGGAGAGTCCGGGGAAGGCATGTTCCGACGCGCCTTATCCGCGGGAGCGGGAAAGCTCTCCTGGGACCTGGGCTCGCGCGCTCTGAGCTTCGCCCTCTCCATCCTGGTAGCGCGAAAGCTCGGCGCCGAGGCCTTCGGGACCTACGCGGTGTACTGGTACTCCGCCTGGATGGTCTCGCAGGCAACCGACCTCGGGCTCCACCTCGTGAGCCTCCGATCGCTCTCGCGCTCGTTCGAGCCCCGCGTTTTCCGGGGCGCGGTCCTAGCGAAGGGAGCTCTCACCGCGGCGGTGCTGGTTCTCACGCTCTCGGCGCTCGGGGCGGGGATCTCCTCCGCGGAGGAGCCTCTCCTCCTTCTGCTCCTCGCGGCTCATCTCCTGAGCTCCTGGATCGAGTTTCTCGGAATCGCGCTGCGAAGCCGCGGAGGGATCGCCCGGGAAGGCCTGGTGCTCACCGTCCTTCGATTCGCCTCCCTCGCCGCCGCCGCCGGGGCTCTTTCGCGGGGCTCCGATCTCGAGACCCTCGCCTTTGCCCTGGCTCTCTCGTCCCTGCCGGCGCTGGCGCTCGCCCTCGCTCTCCTCGGGAAAATCGATCTGCGGCCGCGCGGAGGAACCGAAGCCGGACGCCTGGTGAAAGAGGCGCTACCGATCGGACTCGTGAGCGCCATGACGCTCTTCTATCTGCGGGCGGATCTCTTCATCGTGGCCGCCGTCGCCGGCGCTTCGGAAGCCGGATTCTTCCAGGCCGCGTTCCGCCTCTTCGAAGCCACGTTCGTCGTTTCCGGCGGGCTCGCCGCGGGAACGTTCCCGATGCTCGCCGCGAGATTCGGAGAGAAAGGGTTCGAGACCCTCGCCCGCGCCGTTCTCGGTCTTCTCGTCCTCCTCTCGGCCCCGATCGCCCTCGCTTTCACGGCCGCGGCCGGCCCCCTCCTGAACCTCGTCTACGGAGACGGTTTCGGTGGAGCGGCGCAGCCGCTGTCCTTTCTCGGCATCGCTCTCGTCGCCGTCTTCGCCAACGCCCTCACCACCCACCTGCTCGTGGCTTCCGGCCGCAGCCGGCGTCTGGTGCTGTCGATCGCAGTCCGCCTCTTCGTCGGCGTCTCTCTCGATGTCCTTCTCGTTCCTCGATGGGGCGCTTCCGGCGCGGCCCTCGCCGTCGCCGCCGCCGAATGGAGTCTCCTGCTCGTGAGCCTCTCGTCCTCCGCCGACCTCCTGGGGCTATCGCCCCTTTCGCGCCGCGCCGGTCCACCCGAGGAAGTGTCTTCATGCTCCTAGCCTTCGATGCCACCACCATCCGGGGCAACAAAACCGGCGTCGGCTACTACAGCGCCCGGCTCCTCGAACGGCTCACCGCCGTCGGAGGCGACGAAAATCCCATCGACGAGGTCCTCGTCCTCTCGAACCGCGAGCTCGACTTCACCCCGATGCCGCGGTGCCGACTCGTCGACGAAGGCCGCTTTCCGCTTCGCGCGGTGTGGATGCAGGCGGTGCTGCCGTTCGTTCTCGACCGGCTCCGGCCCGACCTCTGCCATTTCACGAACTTCCTCGGCCCCTATTTCACGAGCGCTCCTTACGTGGTGACGTTCCACGACATGACGCTCGAGCTCCTTCCCGAGTGCCATACCTGGAGGAAGCGCCTTCTGACGCGCGCGCTCTCCCCTGAGATCGCACGGAGAGCGCGGCTCATCATCACGCCTTCGCAGTCCGCGAAGCGGGACCTCTCGAGGCTGTTCGCGATTCCCGAGGAGAAGATTCGCGCGATCCCCCACGCCCCCGACGGCCAGTTCCACCCCCGGCGCGACCGCGAAAGCCTCGCGCGCGTCGAGAAGCGATACGGCGTAAGGGCACCGTACCTCCTCTACGTGGGCACCCTCGAGCCGAGGAAGAACCTGACCCGGGCGATGGCCGCGTTCTCCCGCGTCTCGTCCCGCTATCCGGACCACTCTTTCTATCTCGCGGGGGAGCTCGGTTGGCGCTCGAAAGAGCTCCTGCGAACGCTCGACACCATCGAGAACCACGAGCGGATCGCGCGCCTCGGCTACGTGGCCGAGGAGGATCTGGCGGCGCTCTATTCGAACGCCGATCTCTTCGTCTATCCCTCTCTCTACGAGGGTTTCGGCTTTCCCGTCATCGAGGCCATGGCTTGCGGCGCTCCGGTCCTCACGTCGAACACCTCGTCTCTCGCCGAGATCGCGGACGGCGCGGCGCTCCTCGTGGACCCTCACGACACCCGGGCCATCGCGGAAGCCATGGATCGAGCGCTGGGGGACGAGGGAGAACGCGAGCGCCTGCGCCACGCGGGTCTCGCGAGGGCCCGCTCGTTCTCCTGGGAGCGCACCACGCGCGAGACCCTCCAGGTCTACGAGGAAGCTCTCGAGCGGGCCGCGCCGAGGTCTCCAGAAGTCCGGTCTGGGTCCGGGCGGTCGGTCCTGGAGTCCGACTTTCGGGGGGCGCGGGCGGTTCTGGATACCATCGCCTACGGGGCGGTCTTCGAATATCCGATGACCCTCACCGAGATCCATCGCTCTCTCATGGGGGTCTCCCTTTCGAGGAGCGAAGTGTCGAGACTCCTTCGCCACCATCCTCTGATCCGCGAGAACGTGGAAGCGGAGCCTCCCTATCACTTCCTGAAAGGACGGAGGAGCTCGATCGAGGCCCGTCTCGAGGCCTCCCGCCGTACTCGCGACCTCCTGGCGCGCGAGGAGCTCGCCATCGATCTCGTGCGCCGCACGCCTTTCGTGCGCATGGTGGCGTTCTCCGGAGCGACCGCGCACGAGAACTCCCGCGACGGGGACGTCGACCTCTTCGTGGTCACGGCGCGGGAGCGGACGTGGGCCGTGGCCTTCCTGTTATTCATAGCGATGAAGCTTCTGGGGCGGCGGCGCACCATCTGCCTCAACTATTTCCTCTCGGAAGACCAGCTCGCGCTCGCCGAGCAGGACGCCTTCACCGCGAGCCAGATCGTTTCCCTCAAGCCTCTTTCCGGAAGCGGGGTCTTCTATCGCCTCGTGCGGGCGAAAGCATGGGGAGCCTCGTTCTTTCCGAATTTCTGGGAGCGCTACCGTTCGCTGGTTCCCCCCAAGGCGCAGGAGCCTTCGAGCGGCTCGTTCTTCTGGGAGGCGGTCCTCTCGTTCGGAGGAGGGTTTCTCCTGGAGCGCGTCTCGCGACTAGTCCTCGGCTCCCACCTGCGGCGGCGGCTCCGCTCTTGCGGGCTGGGCGCCGCGGTCCGGCTCGAGCCGGGTATCCTCAAGCTTCACTTCAAAGATCACGGCGCGGATCTGTCTCGAAGAATCGAGTCTCTGCTTCAGCCTCTGCCCGAAGAGCCGGCGCAGGATTCTCGGGAAAGCACGAAGGAAGCGAGTCATGTCGCTCCATATTGACGCCCCCTCCGGCATCGGCACGCTGGAATGGTCTCGAGAGACGGGCTCCGATCGATTTCGATTCCGGTGTCCCGAGTGCGGTTCGAAGGCGTTCTCCGCCGGAAGCGACCTGCTCTGCCCCGCGGAGGGGCGGCGCTTCGCCGGAATCGAAGGAGTGCTCCCGCTCCTGCGGAAGGACAGACTCGCGGCGAAGACGCCTTTTCTCGACGCCTATCGCAGAGTCCGCAGGATCGAGGGCTGGGGCGGCGCCGCCGACTACTACCGCGGCCTTCCCTTCAGCTCCGAAGACCGACACCGCGCGGTCTGGAAGATCCGCGCCCGCAGCTATCGCGGAGCGCTCCGGGCCATCGCCCGGCGGTTTCCCGAAGTGAAGCAGGCGGACGAGTGGGACAAGCTCGCGCTTCGCATCCTGGAGGTCGGCGCCGGCAACGCCTGGTTCTCGTGGCGCATGGCGCAGGCCGGGCATTACGTGCTCGCGACCGACATATCACTCGACGATGAGGACGGGCTCGGCGCGGTGTCGCGATACGCCCGGCCGGGCGTCGCTCACGGCGATCGGCTCACCCTCGCCCTCGCCGAGATGGAGGATCTGCCTCTCGAGGACGCCCAGTTCGACCTGGTTGTGGCCAACGGCTCCCTCCATTACGCCGCGCGGATCCGGGACGCGGTCTCCGAAGCTCATCGCGTCCTTCGACCCGGAGGGCTCTTCCTCGTCCTCGACAGCCCCGTCTATGACGCGCCCGAGCACGGGCGGGAGATGGTGCGCCGCCGCCAGGAGCACCACCGCGCGCTCGGAATCTCCGACTCCGCCTCGACCGCGGGTTTTCTGGTGGAGAGAGACTTCCTCGCGCTCTCCGGAGACGTCGGATTCCGGGTGGAGGTCCTGAAACCTTTCGAAGGAGCCCGGCGCCGGCTGCGGCGCGCGTATTGCCGCTTGCGGGCGCTCGCGCCTCCCGCTTCATTCCCGCTCTTCGCGCTGGAGAAGAGTTAGTTGCATCCAGTGGTTCCGCTCGCGGTCTTGATGCTGCTGCTCCCGTTCGAGCCTCTGGCACCGCTCGCCAGGGTCCTCGGGCTCCAGGTGAGTCACCTCGAGGTCGCGGCATTCGTCCTTCTCGGAGCGTCGGTCTCGGCGATCCTGTCCCGCCGCCCGAGCCTCCGGATCCCGCTCGCTCTTCCCCTCGCTTTCTTCGTCGCCGCGTATCTCGCCTCCGCACTTTTCGCGGAGGGATCCTTCCTCCTCCCTCTGAAGTTCACCGCCCGGATGGGGGCCGCGGGCGCCGCGTTCCTCGTCGCGTCTTCGGCTCTCGCGCTCGCTCCCCGCTTCTCGCTCCTGTTCTCGGGCCTCGCTCTCGCCGGAGCGCTCACGGCGGCGATCGCCCTCCTCGAGGCCGGTCCCTGGTCTTTCGAGGAAACACTCGTCGCGCCCTTTCGCGAGCACGCGTTCGAGGTCGGAGGCCGCACCCGGGCCGCGGCGACGTTCGCCTATCCCAACACCGCCGGCGGATTCCTGGTGCTCGCGCTCGCGCCCACGCTCTACTTCACGTTCCGCGAGCGCAGCCGGACGATCGCGGCGGCCGCCGCCGGCGTCATCGTCGCGGCGATTCTTCTGACGTACTCCCGCGGCGCGCTCCTCGGCGCCGCCGCCTCGTGCGCGGCGCTCTGGTGGCTCGTTCGGTCGCGCTCCCTGCTGCGGCTCGAGGCGGCGCTTCTCCTCGTCGTCGCGGCATTTTTTTCCTTCGAGCCGAGCTTCCGCTGGCGCGCGTCGAGCGAGGGGGACCGGAGCTGGTACGAGGCCCGCATCGAGCCCCGCGCGAAGACTCTCGAGCTCGAGCCCCGGGAGCTGGCGAAGACCGGAGTGCGGGTCTCGAACGTGGGAAAGCTCACCTGGGGATCGAAGGGGAAGAAACCGTTTCATCTCTCCTACCGGTGGTTCCGCCTGTCCGGGAGCTCCGTCGTCCGGCCTCTCGGGCTCGAAGGGGAGCGCACCCGGCTCGAGGATCCACTGGAGCCGGGTGAGAGTCTCGACGTCGCCGCCACCGTGCGGGCTCCCGCGGAGCCCGGAAACTACGTCCTCATCTGGGACATGGTTCACGAGCACACTACCTGGTTCTCGGACAAAGTGGGACTCGGCGTTCCGGTCAACGTGGAGGTGGGCGGCGTGAAGGAGGCGGTCGCACCCGCCCCCCAGGACATCCGCCGCGCCATAGCCGAGAGATCCTGGCGGCCGGGAAGGGCGGAACTGTGGAGCATCGCGATCTCGCTCTTCCGGGCTCATCCCCTCCTCGGAGCTGGTCCCGACAACTTTCGCTGGCTCTACGGGCCCGTTTCCGGCCACGCCGTCTGGGACACGCGTGTCTTCTCGAACAGCCTCTACCTGGAGCTCCTCTCGACCGTGGGCCTCGCGGGATTCCTCGCCTTCGGTCTCCTCATCGCCGGCGCTCTCTCCGGGCTCCGGCGGCGCGCGGCGACCGGTCCCTTCACACTCGAGGCCTCGACCCTCGCGGCGAGTCTCGTGGGCTTTCTGGTCCATGGGCTCTTCGACTACCTGCTGGCGTTCACGCCGATCTACCTCGCGGTCTTCGTCCTCCTCGGCGCCTCCTCCGCCGTGATTCGCGGGGAGACTTCGACGTGAGCCTCAGGGTCCTCGCGATACGGCTCCAGGCGACGGGGGACGTCGTCATCACCCTCCCCTATCTCAACTCGCTGAAACGTCTCCTTCCCGAAGCGGAGCTGGATCTACTGACCCGCGAAGAGGCCGCGCCCATTCCCCGGAGCCTCGCGCTCTTCTCGCGAGTCTTCGCCGTCGGGGGCGGGAGGAGCTTCAAGCGCCAGTGCCTTTCGACGGCGACGCTGTTGCCGCGGCTTCTTGCGCGCGGCTACGACGCGGTGCTCGATCTCCAGAACAACGAGATCAGCCGGGGGGTGACCCGCGTCCTTCGCCCCGGGAAACGATGCCTCTTCGACAAGGCGAGCCCCCTTCCCGCGGGAGAGCGAACGCGTCTCGCCATCGAGGAATGCGGCCTCGGCCCCGTCGGCCTCGACACCGACCTTCGTCCGCGAGACGAGGCCGCGGCGGTCGCGCTCCTTCGGAGCTCGGGTTTCCGGCCCGAGGATCGCCTGGTGATCATGAACCCCGCGGGGGCCTTTCCCTCGCGCAACTGGCCCCTCGAGAGCTACGTTCGATTCGCGCGCGCGCTCCAGGAGATGGACTCCCGTCCGGTTAAGTTCTTGGTCCTCGGTCTTCCTGGACTGCGTCCGAAGGCGGAGTACCTGCGGGCGGAGATCGGCGAAGGCCTCCTCGATCTCGTGGGGCGCACCACACAAGACGTGGCCTTCGCCATGGTGCGAGCGGCGGATCTGGTCCTTTCCGAGGACTCCGGGCTCATGCACATGAGCTGGGTCTCGGGAGTCCCGACCCTCGCGCTCTTCGGCTCGAGCCGCGGCGACTGGTCTCGTCCTCTCGGCGAGCGCTCGCTTTCTCTCGATTCCTCCGACCTCGACTGCCGCTTCTGCATGGAAGCGGAATGCCGCTTCGGCGACGTCCGGTGCCTCACCCGCCGGGACCCGCGGGAAGTCGCCGAGCTCGCGATTCGGTTGATGAAGTCATGATCGAGCGCGCGACCGTCTATGCGATGGCGAACCGACTGTGGGGCAGCGCTTCGGGCCTTCTCACGGCCTTCCTGGTAGCCGCGTTCTTCACGCCCGAAATCCAGGGCTACTACTTCGGCACAATCGTGGACGGAAAGGACAAGCATGCGTATTTCTTCAAGAACTGCCTGCCGATCAGGCGCTTCTCGCTCGTATTCCAGGCCATACCGGTGTTCGAGTTTCTGTTTACCGAGCCTGTCACCAGCCTG
>DAISKN010000225.1:0-9612 GCA_036820975.1 Acidobacteriota bacterium
GGGGAACCGGAAAAGAGGGTGGGCGCCGCTCGGATGGAACCGCACGCCGACGACGTCGACTGTGCCCGTGGCGCGGACCGTCACGTGATGATCCATCTGCCCCACGAGCATTCGAGACGGCTGTTCCTCGCTCCAGGCATTCCGGGAGTCCTCGTGGCAACGACGGAACGGATCTCCGAGGTTGAGAACGAGCTCCATGCAGCCGTCCGGGAGGATCGGCTGTGGCTCCGGAGCCGCGGCCCGGCGGGCGCGGAGAAACCAGTAACATTCCACGTAGCGTCGGAGAGGGGGAGCGGGCAGGACTTCGCGATACGACGCCGGACTCATATCCCGACTTCCGGCTTCGTCATTCCGTCCGTCAGATAGGCGTGCGCCATGTGGGGGGTATTGAATGCGTAGCCCAGTTCCCCTTTGGCGTCCACGAGGATGATCCCGCCCTGACCTCCGGCCCGAGACCCGAGCGTGTGGATCGTCTGCTGCGCCGCCTCCGAGGGTCCGATGCCGGTAGTCATGGCCTCGACCGCGCGAAAGGCCATCACCATCCGGAGGATCGCTTCACCGCCTCCCGTGGACGCGGCGGCGCCCTTGCGGTCGTCGGCGTAGAGACCGGAACCGATGACGGGGGAATCCCCGATGCGCCCCGGAAGCTTCAAGAAAGTACCGCCCGTCGAGCTCGCAGCGGCCACGTGCCCGCGGCTGTCGCAGGCAACGGCGCCGACGGTTTCGTTGGGGCTCGACGGCGGCGCGGCGACTCGCCGGGCGCGAAGGTATCTCTCGCGCTCCCGCTCCACGATGAGCTCTCCGGGATCGCACAACGGTATGCCGCGGCTACGGGCGAACTCCAGGGCGCCCTCCCCCGAGAGCATCACGTGCTGCGAGCTCTCGAGGATCTCCCGTGCCAGGGAAACCGGGTGCGGAATCCGGGAGACGCAGGCGACGGCGCCGGCCAAAAGCTCGGATCCCTCCATGATGGCGGCGTCGAGCTCGACCTCGCCCCGGGCATTGAGCACCGATCCACGGCCTGCGTTGAACGTCGGGTCGGACTCGAGGAATTCCACCGCCTTCTGGACCGCGTCCAGGGCGGAACCTCCCGTCAGCAGGATTTCGAAACCGATCATCGAAGCCCGGTTTACCCCGATGCGGTGGGCTTCGAGCTCGCCCTCGGGTGTGGCCCAGGCTCCCCCGTGAACGAGAATCGCGGGCGGGGCACGCTTTCGGGAAGGCCGGTCCATCACTTCTGGCGAATCGTAGAAGGTCGGCTAGTTGGTAGCGCTACGGGGATTCGAACCCCGGTTTGATGGCTGAGAACCACCCGTCCTAGTCCCCTAGACGATAGCGCCGATGGATCGAATCGGCTGTGAGGACAGCCTCTCGGAAAGTTAACACAGCGGGTTTTGCCTGTCAATTTCACATGATAAGATAGAACTCAAAGCCGACAATCGATTTACACTGTTCCCAGGGCGCAAGGGCCCTGTTCGTCTTCCCTTCGACTCGATGCTAGACCGCCTTCGCAAACGCTTCGAGAGCCTTCTCGCCAAGTCGGCTCCTCTGGTCGAAGAAGCGGAGCCTTCCGCGTCGGCCGAAGTCCCTCTCGAGGATCCCGTTCCGGCGAGCGAGGCGGAGGCAATGCTCCTCGCGCGACGCGAAGCCCAGAGGCGCGAGTCCAGGCTCATCCTGACGGAGCGAATCCACAACCGCGCCGCGGCTCTCCAGAACGAGCTTCGCACCCGCCTGGTGAACGACATCCACGAGAGGCTCGACCAGGAGGTCAAAAACCAGTCGCTTCACGATCTGCTGCAGGTGACCCTCGACACGGGCTTCACCGCGCGGCTCGACAACGCGATCGAAGAGCACGTCCACGCGATGTTCCAGACGCTCGGGAGGGAGTTCCTGGGAGAGGCCGAAGCCGCGCCCATGTTCCCCCGCAAAGACCAGTTCATCTCCGAGCTCAAGCTCTACCGCGATTCGATCCTGAAGAAGCATCTGCTGGAGCAGGTGGAGGTGCTGGCGCTTCCGACGTCGGCGCAGGCCTTCCCCGAGACCCGCGGGAGCGCTCCGGAGCTCAAGGAGCGAATCGCCCAGTACTGGAGCGCCTGCCGCGACGCTCTCGACAAGTTCTTCCGGTCGGTGGAGATGGTGCTCCTCGACAGCGCCCGAGAGGGCATTCGAATCGAATCGCCGGTAATCCGCGACCGGCTCCTCGCAGCGCAGTATCGAAACGGCTACCGCCTCCTCGAGGACCGCTTCCGTTCCCTGTACGCCGAGGTAGCCAATCTCCACATGAGCGCCGAGCCCCCCGAGCAGAAGAAAGCGGCTCTCGACCGCCGGGTGGTCGACGAGATCATCGTTCCCCTGGCCTATTTCATCCGCGAGCGCAGCGAGCCGGAGCCGCGCGAGGCGCTCGCGAGCCGCGCCGCGCTCTTTGCCGAGATCGTGGACCGCCTCGTCGCCGTACCGGACCCTTTACAGCAGGTGGCGGAAGCGATCAAACCCGTTCTCCGGAAGAGCGTCGAACAGGCGCGCCCGATGGCCGCCGAGGAGAGCCCGTACCTCCGGGCGGCGATCGAAAGCCTCAACCCTTCCGCCATCCATCGGACCACGGCGCTTCTTCGCGTGCTCGAGATCCTGGTGCAGCCCGAGATCGACGAGCGCGCTCTCATCGGCGTCGAGCAGGTGATTCGCCTGAATCGCGCCCAGTATCGCCTGTATCAGCTGCTCGATCGGAGCCACCGCGACCTCGCGCGAAGGCTCTCTCCTCTCGACCGAGTCGCGGACGAGGACGCCGGCCTCGTGGCCGATACTCTCGAGCACGCGGAGCCCTCGAGAGAGCTGGTCGAGGATCTCTTTCTCGCGCTCGGTTATCAGAGATGGCCGGATTCGCTTCCCTCGAGCCTTCGGACGCTTCTCCGCCACGTGACGGTCCTGGCCCTGTCTCCTCGGGAGCTCGCGAGATGGCCGGGTCTCTACGCTCCCGAGACTCTTTCCGCGGCCGAGCGAGCCCGCCTGGCGCGCGCCGTGGTGGAGCGGATCACTCCATCGTCCCTCGGTACCGACGAGCGCCAGCAGCGGCTGGGGGCGGTGCCCATCCCCATCGATCTCGGAAAGGCACTGGCTTCGATGGGCTACTTTCCCGAAGAGAGGGAACGGCTGGCGCGATTCCGGGAAGAGGTGCGTTCCGCGGTGGAGCAGGGAGACGCCGCCGCGCTGGCGCAGACGATTCACAACCTGAGGAAGCTCCGGCGCGCGATAACCGGGGAGCGCGTCGCGCTCGGCGCAACCGGGATGGAGGCCGAACCCTATCTCGTCGAGATCTGGCTCACCAACGAGGGAGCGATGGTCGGCATGGTGCTGTTCGCCGACGAAGGCTTCGGGACGGCGCCGGTCGAGATCCTTTCGCGGGATCCGGGAGCCGGAAACCGCAAGGAAGCCGAAGAAAAGCTTCGCCGGCAGCTGCAGGGCCAGGCGCTCATCTACCAGACTTTCTTCAAGCTCTTTTCGCGGCCGATCTCCCTGCCGAAGGAGCGACGTCGGGGACTTCCGGCTTTCGTCAAGACCCTCTACGAGCCCGCCGAACCGAACCGCCTCCTGCTCCTCGCCCGCCTCCGGTACGCGAAGGACCTGGTGGTGCTCATGGAGTCGTTCGCGCGCGGGGTCGCCGAAGCCGATGCCGCCGACCCGCGGGCCGCCGGGGAAGCGAACGGCGTCCTCCAGATCCTGACGGGGCTCGCGAAGAAGGTCGACGAGCTCATCCGGACCACGGACAAGAGCCGCGATCCCCAGGAGCTCGGCCGGCTGGTGAAGGAATACGACCGCGCCCTCAAATATCTCAATACCGTCGTCGTCCATTCGGTCAATCCCTGGCTCGCGCGCCAGACCGCGGATCTGGGCACCGAGTTCGAGTTCAAGAGAGAGGACGTCGAGGACGCCGTGCGGCGTCACGCCTCGCGCCAGGGGCTCGACTGGGGCGAGGACGTGGCGGGCTTCGAGGCCCACATGATCCGGGGGACGTTCGGCTGCCGCGCCCTGGTGAAGCTCGCCGACGGCGCATCCAAGGTCGTGCTCCTCGACTACGACCGCAAGCGCCAGGATTGGCAGGTGCGACACATGGGTCCGCGGCTGACCGACGTGGTGCGCGACGCCCTGCGCCAGCGGGGAAGAGCCCTTCCCGATGACTACGACGAGAAGTTCGAGCAGCCGACGTTCCGGCTCGACGAGCAGTCGTGCCGGTTCCTATGGCTGAAGCGCGGGGTGGCGCGCGTGGAGTCGACGCTGGTGCTCGACAGCTCGCGCGGCGACAACCCGTGGCGCGTCGTCTACCTCAAATACAACGACGACGTGCTCGTCGATCGAACACTCTAGCGGGCTCCGGAAAGACGGGTCTTTCGCCTGCGCCAGCGGAGCGAGCCCGGCCCGCCAAGTGGGAATGCTCCGCCGACATCTTCAGGCCGCGGGGGGGCCGAGGCACTGATGCGCTAGCGTTTTCCCTTTTGCCCGCGCGGTGGGTCTCCGCGTATGATCCGGCGTGTCGTCGCGTCGTGCCGTTCTTCTCGTCGCGTTCTTCCTCAGCGGAGTCGCGGCTCTGGTTTTCGAGCTCGTCTGGACCCGCCTCCTTCTCCTCTCGATCGGCACCACCGCATCCGCCGTGGGCGTGGTTCTCGCGGCGTTCATGGGCGGGATGGCGGCGGGAAGCGCCTTCGCCGGATCGAAGCGGGTGGCGCGGCTCGATCCCGTCGTCACCTTCGCGCTGCTCGAGGGCTTCGTCGGCATCTACGCTTTGGCATCGCGGCCGATTCTCGATGCCATCGCTTTCGTCGGCAGCTCGGAGTTCCAGTTCTTCCTGGCTCTCCTGGCGCTTCTGCCCGCGACCATCGCCATGGGGGCGTCGCTCCCGGTGCTGGTCCGCGCGTTCGCGCACTCCGACGAGCCGGCCGCCGTCGGAATCGGGCGCCTCTACGCTGCCAACACCGCGGGCGCCGTCCTCGGTCCGCTTCTCGCCGTGTTCTGGTTCTTCCCCGCCGCGGGATTGAACGCGACTCTCTGGATAGGAGCCGCGATCGACTTCCTCGTGTGCTTCGGCGTTCTCCTAGCGAAGAGGCGGCTCGGTCTCGGGCCGCTGGCGAATGAGGAGGTCCCCGGCGTGGGCGCCCCCGTACCCTTCACGCTCCTCGCTACCGTGGGGCTCTCGGGAGCGAGCGCCATGGTCTACGAGGTCGCCTGGTCGCGCACGCTCTCGATGGTCTACGGATCCTCGGTCTACGGCGTCTCGATCATGCTTTCGACCTTCCTCCTCGGGATCGCGAGCGGCTCGGCGCTGACGGCTCGTTTTCTGGCGCGCCGGAGCGCAGGCGACGCCCCGTCCCCGATGGGTCGCCTGGCCCTGGCGCTGGTGCTCTCGGCGACCTTCGCTTTCGCGAGCCTGCTGGTCGCTCCAAGCCTCCCTTTTCTGTTCTTGAACTTCTACACTTCCTTCGAGGGGAGCCAGGGCACGCTCCTCCTCTCCCAGTTCGTCATCGCCGCTCTGCTCGTCCTTCCCAGCACCATGGCGCTCGGCGCGACGCTGCCGCTCGCCGTGAACGCGCTTCCCACCGCCTCGGACCTCGGCGGCCAGGTCGCCCGGCTCTACAGCGCCAACCTCGCGGGCTCGGCTCTCGGAGCGCTCTCGGCCTCGGCGCTCCTTCTCGCGAGCCTCGGGATCGAGTTCTCGATCCGCGCCTCGGCGATCGCCGTCCTTTTCATGGCGCTCGTGCTCCTCGCGCGCGCGCCGAAGTTCTCGTTCGCGACCGGTGTGGTCGCCGGCTCGGCCATCCTCCTCATCCTCGCGCTCGACCCGGGCGGGGAGCGGGCGGCGAAGAGCTTCGGGATCTACAGCGGCGCACGCGCCTACTCGCGACTCGACGTGCCGAAGCTGAGGGAACTGGTGGCGGCTCACCAGATTCTCTTTTACCGCGATGGACCGACGGCGTCGGTCGCGGTCGCGCAGATCGACCGCTTTCGCCTGCTGAAGATCAACGGGAAAACCGACGCCTCGAACGGTCCGGGGGATGTCCAGACCCAGCTCCTGCTCGGGCATCTGCCGTTTCTCACCATCGACGCCAAGAGGGTCGCGGTGATCGGCTGGGGAAGCGGAATGACGGCGGGGGCGGTGCTGAAGCATCCGGTCGAGCGGGTGGACGCGTTCGAGATCGAGCCCGCCGTCGTCGAGGCTTCCCGTTTCTTCGAGCCCGACAACGGAAAGCCGATGGAGGATCCACGCCTCGAGCTGGTGCTCGGGGACGCGCGGCGCGAGCTTCGCCGCAGTGAGGCCCGGTACGACCTCATCATCAGCGAGCCCTCCAATCCCTGGCTCACCGGAGTCGCCAACCTGTTTACCCTCGATTTCTTCGAGATCGCCGCGAGCCGGCTGACGGAAGACGGGGTCCTCTGCCAGTGGTTCCATCTCTACGGCATGTCGGAGGAATCCACCCGCTCCCTCTTCGCGACGTTCCGCCGCGTATTCCCCCACGTCGTGGCGTTCAGCGACCGGGACCTGATCCTCATCGGTTCGCGCAGGCCGATCTCGATCTCGGTCGAGCGGCTGAACCAGCTGTACCAGTCGAAGGAGATCGGCGAAAGCCTCGCACGTGCCGGTCTCAAGTACCCCTCCGACGTGCTGGTGAGCATGCGCCTGGATAGCGTCGGCGTCGAGGCCTTCGCCGAGGAAGCCCCCATGAATACCGACGACAACATGCTTCTCGAGCTCCGAGCGCCGAAGACGCTCTACCGGGACGACGCCGATGCGATCCTCGCGGCGATGGGGAAGCACCGTCCCGACATCGTCTCCGAGCTGAGCGACATGCCTTCGGAGGCCTGGGTCCGGTCCGAGCTCGCCGCGTCCTTCTTCACTTCCGGTGATCTCGAGGCCGCGCTCGAGAACGCCGAGCGCTCGGTCGCCCTCACGGCTTCGTTCGAGGGGCAGAAGCTACTCGGCCAGATCCTCCAGCAGCTCGGCCGCGAGAACGAGGCCCGGGCCGCGCTCGAGGGAGCGCTCGACGCCGGAGGCGACCCCGAGGGGCGCCGGTTCGTGGAAGCGATGCTGCGCTCGCTCTCGAGCCCCGCGGGCTCGTAGCCCCGGCAGCACAGCCCTGGCTCCCCGGGGTATCGTGCGGACCGCCTTCGCTCCTCCAGCGGCGGGCGGTCTCGCTTTCGCGATCAGCTCGGGGATCCTCCATGGCGAGCGGCGCATTGCCGACGACCGCGGCCGCGTCCAGCAGGATTTGGGCGAGGGCGTCGCGATGGCCGGGATGCGCCGTTATCTTGCCGTGCAGGCGAAGAACCCGCGTCTCGCGCTGTCCCGTTTCCTTGGAGCGAATCCACTGGACCCCGGGTGCGAAGACCCTCTTCTAAACAAGGCAAGGTTTCTCACCACGACCCCTTCGCCAACGACCCCCAGGGCGAAACCCTGGTAATGGAGATTGCGAGCAGCATTTTGGTCTTTCGCTGAAGCTTTCTTTTCCCGCCTTGTGGAGGCTTGCTCATGAGCGGGGAGGCTTCTTCCGGCCTTTGTGGTCTTGGACAAAAATGCTGATGACCAACCAGAACCCTCCCGCCGCCGCGGCGAGAAAGCAGAGAATGGCCAGACCGGGATAACCAAACAGACGAAAGCTCGTTTGAACCTGCATCAACTGGGACGCTCCCATGATCAGCGCGGCCAGGATGAGGCCCGCCGTGATGCGATTGGCGACTTTCTGGATGCCTTCCACCACCATTTTCACGTCCACGGATTTGACTTTGACTTCCAACTCCTGGTTGGTGATCGCATCCATGATTCGGTTGAGCCGGGACGGCAACCCGCCGACGAAATCCTTCATCTCCAGGAGCGAACTCAACACGCTGCCCTGGGTGGCCTGCTTCTTCATCCGGCGCGTCATCAGTTCGCTGACGTTGCCGCGAATGGACGCGTTGGGATCGAAAGTGGGATCAAGAATTTTCCCCACTTCATCCAATTGCAGCAGCGTCTTCCCAAGGAGGGTCAATTCACTCGGGACATACAGACCGTTATCGGCCGCGTTTTTTGTCACTTCGAGGAGAGACTTACCCACGTTGAGATTTTGCAGTCCTTGATCTTGCCGCAGCACCAGGAGCTGGCCGAGGCGCCGGCGAAATTCAACCGCATTAAAGTCCTCTGCCGTCTGGCTGATGCGAATGACGACGTCCGCAGCCTGCTCACTATTGCCCTCGCTGACCGCAAGCAGCAGCTTCAAAAGATTGTCCTGCATGGCCGGCGTCGTGTGGCCCACCATGCCGAGGTCCAGTAAAGCGATGTGTAAATCGTCGGTAATGAAGATATTGCCTGGATGCGGGTCGGCGTGGAACAGGCCATCGACGAGCACCTGTTTGAGATAGGCCTTGAACAACTCTTCGGCCAGCGGCGCGCCTTTGATTTCGAGCCGGGCCAGCGGGCCGAGCGCGGTGACTTTCCGGCCTTGGACGTAATCCATCGTGAGCACGCGGCGGGTGCTGTAATCGGGCACGGGCTGCGGCACCTGGATCAACTCGAACTCCTGCAAATTGTTTCCGACCGTGACGAGGTTCTGCGCTTCGCGCTCGTAATTAAGCTCCTGCTGAATCGAGATGCGGAACTCCTCCAGGATGTTCAGAAAGCGATAACGTTTGCCGAGGGCCGTGTGTGCGTCAGCAAATTCAGCGATCTCGGTGAGCACTTCGAAATCTTCCGCGATTTGTTTGGCGATGTTCGGACGCTGGACCTTCACGACCACCAGGCGGCCATCGCGCAAGGCCGCGCAATGAACCTGGCCGAGTGAGGCGGCGGCGAGCGGTTCGGCATCGAAGCGCGAAAACGCTTTGGAAATCCGGACCCCGAGCTCGGTGGTGATGATCTCCTCGACCTCCGCGAACGAAAACGGTTTGACCTTGTCCTGAAGCCGCGCCAGCGCCTTCAAATACGGTTCGGGCAGCAAGTCGGACCGGCCGGAAAGAACCTGGCCCAATTTAACGTAAGTGGGTCCCATCGCTTCGAGGTCATCGGCCAGTTGATCCGGCGTGGCCTCTCCTTCCTTGGCAGGCTTCACCTCTTTGGGGTCAACGGCCTCGTCGATGCCCATTTGCGTTACAAGATCGGAGCGCCCGTACTTCCAGAACAGTTGGGCGATCTGTTTGTAGCGTTTGAGGTGGTTTGGAGAGAGTTTCATTTTGCTTTGTGTGTGTACCACGCCGGCCAGCGAAGGGGAAGCAGCGAACTCAAATCCGTCCTTCCAAGCCAGCTCGGAGACCCAACAGGCCGCGCTCAATACGTGCCCGGATTATACCGACCGGTTCCCCCGGCGCCTCGGCAATTTCGAAGGGAGTGAGAACGCCAAAACACGCGAGTTCGACGGGGCGCCGCTGGTCAGAGGGCAATTCATCTGACACCGAACGGACAAAGTCAATACTAATCAAACGACGCACGAGACGTCATCGGACGCACCCTACGATTTGGTTTCACGCCCTTCGCCGACGCTCTTCAAGACCAGCGCTATGAACGGACTCTTGGCCTCGGTGTACGCTTCGCGATCGAATCGGTGAATCTCGGCCAGGCGATGCTTTAGCTCCGCGTATTCGCGGGCGACGACCGGG
>DAISKN010000226.1:0-9576 GCA_036820975.1 Acidobacteriota bacterium
GGTCATCGCCCTCTTTGCTCGTCGGAGATTTCAACAAGACGCCCCGCAGTCTGCTTCATCGGCGACTGCGTCGACACGGGCTTCTGGATGCGTTTCGCGAGGCAGGGAAGGGCTGCGGATTCACGTTTCCGATTTTCGGCCGCTACAAACGGATTCCCCTCCCGCCGCTCGTTCGCATCGATTACGTCTGGCACACTCCCGATCTGCGCGCTATCCGCTGTAGAACGGGCCCGGACGGAGGCTCGGACCACCTCCCGCTCCAGGCGGAGCTCGAGTTTTGAGCGGTTCGAGGATCAGCGGATCCTCCAGCCTTTCACCGGACCCCCGTGGAAGAACTTCTCCGGGGTCACGATCCCGTCGCGCTTGAAGACGAGCCCGTCTTTCATCACGAATTCGACCCGGCGAAGGGCGTCGATGTCCTCGAGAGGATTTCCCTCGACGGCGATGATATCCGCCGCGAGGCCGGCCTTTATAGGGCCGCGCTCGTCGATCACTTCGGCGCATTGGTACCCGTTGATGGTCATGATCTTGAGGATCTCCGGCGCGGGTATCCCCGCCGCCTTCCACGTCTCGAGGAAGTTGATTACCACCTCACCGCGGGTCTTTCCCGGAACGTAGTAGTCGGCGTCGGTGGAGAACGTGAGCTTCACTCCGTTGGCGTAGGCGTTCTTGAGCCCCTCGACCATCTGCTGGAACGCCTCCTTGGTCCCCCGATACTCGGTGTACGGCGTTTCCGTTCCCGCCCGCCAGATGCCCTTCGCCGCCATCAACTTGTGGAGCTCGTCGTCGAGGACGCGGGAGTGCGCGAGAGACCAGAGTCCGGCCTCGATGGCGCGTCGCGCTCCCTCCCGGGTCTGGATGTGCCCTTCGACCTTGAGGCCGGCTCTCGCCGCCTCGCTCACGAAGAGCTTCATCTCGTCGACGCTGTAGCCATAGGGCTTCGCGTCGACCATGATCTTGATGACCGTGGCGCCGAAGAGGATGTTCTGCCGCACCGCCTTCACGATCTCGTCGTTGGTATCCGCGTCGAGGTACTCGGGGTACACGATGTCGTGATCGCGGGCCATTTCCGGCGTGGGCCAGAACTGCCCTCCCATTCCGCCGATGATGAGTCCGGAGTTGACGATCGTGGGTCCGGGGACCCAGCCCTGTTCGATGGCCACCCTCAGCGCCGTGTCGGCGTAGTTCCCGGCGTTTCCCATGTCGCGCACGATGGTGAATCCCGAGGAGAGCATCTGGATCCCGTTCGAGACCGCTTGAATGGCTCGAATCGGCGTCGAATCCATGACGTAGGTGAAGTAGTAGATGTCGCTCTCGGGCTCTTTCTTGTAAGTGATGGCGAGGTGGTTGTGCGTGTCCACCAGCCCCGGAAGGACGGTGAGCCGGGAGAGGTCGATGACCTCGGCGCCCGGCGGGATGTTCAGTTCCGCGCCCACGGCCTGGATCTTTTCCCCTTCGACGAGGATCACTTGATTCGTGGCCACGGTCCCGGTCGCGGGATCGACCAGACGACCGGCCCGGATCGCCGTCGCCTGGGCGAACAGGGTCGCCGGCACCATCGAGAGGCAAAATACGACCGACAGGGTTCGCATGCGTCTATTCCTCATCTCGTCTCCTTTTTCGTGACGCGACCATTCGATAACGATGTCCGACGGGTTGCAACCCTGCGCGCGGCCTCGGGCACGGAGAACTGACGGACGCCGCGTGCGATGGCATCCATCGCGCCTTGCGCATGCTCGCGCGCGGCTCTCGTCTCAGGGATTCAAGTTGAAGGAGAGTCGAACGACGGTATAGACGGCCACCTCCCGCTCCTCGAGCAGGGCGGGCCGATAGCGCCATTGCAGGACTGCCTGTACCGCGGCGGCGTCGAGGCCGGGGCTGACGGAGCGAATCACCTTGGGGTCGCGCACCCCTCCATCCTTGCCGACGACGGCCGTCACGATCACCGTGCCTTCCCGGCCCGCGCGGCGCTCGGCGCTCGGGTATTCGGGTTGGATCTTCGAGAGGAGCACCGGAGGCGTCATGCGGCTCGTCACGTGGTAGACGCGATCCTCGGGCTCCTCGATCGGAGGGGGAGCCTCGGAGGCCGCCTTCGTGAGGGATGCCTGCTTCTCCACGAGAGCCGATTGCTCGCCTGCGAGCTGCGAGTACTCCTTTGCCAGCACCTGTTCGGGGTCGAGACGCAGGACCTGGGCCAGGAGCTCCGTCGCCGTCTCGTAGTTCTTGTCGAAGTAGGCGGTTTTGCCCTTCTCGAAGAGCTCGTCGACGAGCTGGCGCCGGGCGACGTGGATCTGCTCGAGGATCTTCGGGGAAACGAGGCTCTCGTCGAGCTGGTACTCCGCGTCTCGAGCGAGAAGTCGCGAGAACGCCTGCTGCGCCATGTCCGCCTCCCCGAGAGCCACGTGGCTGAAGGCGAGGTACTTGAAGCATTCGATGGCGACGTCCTCGCGGCTTTCCGCAGGACAGAGCGGGGCGAGGAGAGCGACGGTCTCCCGATACTGCCCCGCCCAGTAGATCTCGATGCCGCGCTCGACGTTCGCCGCCGACGAAGGCATCGCGAGCGACGGAGGCGAAGGGTTCACGAGCCCGAGCGTGAAGAGCGCGGCGCAGCGGTAACGTGCGCTCACATCTCCACCTCGAGCAGGGTCTCGCGGTCGCGAAACACCTCGACGATCACGGTCTTCTCGCCGAGCTGGGGATGGCGCAACCGGATCGCGTGCCTTCCCGGCGGAACCCGGAGCGCATCGAGCGGCGTCTGCCCCGCGTGCCGCCCGTCCACGTACACATCCGCCCAGGGCTTCACCAGGAGCCGCAGAGAGCCGGACTCGTTGAACGAGTACTTTCTCTGAACCGTTTCGCCCGCATCTATCTGGACCCGATCCCGGATGACGCCGACGAAGTTCGGGTTCGAGATCAGAATCTCGTGGCTCCCGGCCGCGAGGCGCATCTCGGTGAGAGGCGTCTCTCCTCGCTCGACCCCGTCGACCGCGACCTGGGCCCAGGGCTCCGCCACCACCAGGAGCTGGCCGAACCCCGGCTCTCGAGGGACCTCGTTCGCGATCAGGGCGACGGAGGCCTGCCGGGCCTCGGCCATGGATCGCTCCGCACCCGCGCCCGCGGGGTCCGGGGGCGTCGCGAGGGAGACGCCGTGAGACGCAAGAACGTCGATACCGTCCCCGCGGCCCTTGATGGATGCTTTGAGAACGTCGTACGCGATGCCGCCTCCGCTCTCGGGCGCGGTCTCGGCGACGGGGACCCGGGAGAGGGAGGGGAGATCACCGAGGTCGGCGCTCTGGTAGAAGAGCGCGAAGCTCATCCCGGTGAGAACGACGAGGGCGACGGTGGCGGCGAGAACGGCGACGATCGGTATCCTGCGATGAGCCGCGCGGCGGGGCACGGGGGGTTTTCGCGCCGCGCGTCGCACCTTCTGATCGAGAACGGCGGCCGAGGTCGTGACTCGATCCAGCATCGGAAAGGGCGTCATCTCGGGAGCCCAACCCTCGTCCATGCGGGTCATCACGTCGAGCATCGCGGCGTCGACCTTCTTCGATATGGTGCTCGGGGTCTTCTCGTCGAGGCCGTCCTCGATGACGAAGTCGGCGTTCTCCCAGCTTATGAGCTTTACGAGCGCCCGCTCTCCCTGGGCGGCTCCCGCGGCCGCGTGGAGCAGCACTCCCTCTCGAAAGAAGATCTGGCCTTGCTGGCCCCGCCAATCCAGGCGAACCGTGGCGGTGCGGCCCGTCATCCCGAGGAGCTGGAGGACGTCGTTCAGGCTGACACTCCCCAGCCTGCCGTACATCCGGCCGTCGGCGGAACCGCCCTCGGACTGTACGCCACTCCGCGACGTCTTGAGTAAACGTGTACCCATCATCGCATCCCCGCCGGCTCGCGTATTTCTCGATAGCCCGCCCTTCCGGCTATTGGTCCACCAGGCCCCGCGTGCGGAACTGACCCAAGAGCTCCGTCGCCGTCGTCAGATTGGTCCCCGCGGTCTCGAAATCAAGGACGTAAGCATCCTCCGCCGTCTCCTCGGCACGGGTGTGGCGTCCGACCGAGGAATAGAGCCGGAACAGAGCCTGCGTCTTCTCGGACGCTTCGGGGACGGAGACCGTGATGACGACGACGTCACCGCGGCGCCATCGACCGGTAGTACGGACCCGAGCGTGGGCCGGCCCGAGCTCCACGAGATTTCCCAGCTCGATGCGGTCCTCCTGCTCCATCAGGACGGCAACGGGCCTCTTCATTGGAAACGTTCTGTCGTTCGACGAGAAGCTCTTCACGGAAGTTTCCCCAGGCGCGAGAGTCGGCGTGCCGCGCCCCCGGGCGGGGCACCGCGGGCTCAGGTCGAGTCGTGAGGAGGGACTTCCCCCAACGTCTCGCCAATCCCGTGCGCTGCAATGTCTGTTCCATGGGCGCGGGCGCGGACACAGGGACAAATCTCCAGAGGCTTCAGCCGATTACGCGGTCAGTATCGAGACGACATACGCCGGGGGGCGGCGGGACGCACTTCATTATTGAATCCCACCCGCTTGCGGTGTGGGATTCTCACAACGGCGCCGACTTCGACGAGGGCGCGGTGTGAAGGCTCTTCTCAGTCGATGAAGTCCTCCCGCCGGGGGGCGGGAAGGGTGAACACCGGCTCCGCGTGCCCGGTCGCCGCCAGGGGAATCGGAGCGAGTCCCTCGAGGTAGCCATCGACCTCGCGCCTTATGTCGTCGTCGCCGGCGGGCGTGCCGCGCGCGTAAATCCTCGTCCAGACTCTCAGCAGCGGGTCGACGAAGTAGTAGCGTTTCTCGCGGATTGCTATCAGATCGACTTCCTCGAGCCACCTCAAGTAATCGCGGGTCGAGCCCGGCGTTCGGTCCACGCGGCGGGCGACCTCGCTGAGCTTCAGGCCCTCCTCGTCGCTCAGGACGTGGAGCACCGTCTTGCAGGCGCCGTATCCGCGCGCGCGGTGAAGGAGCTCGGAGAGAGTGGCTCGGCACTCGGCCTCGATGCGTCCGCCGGGGGAGAGCTCGCGCGCGAGCGCGCTCTCGATGGAGCCGGCGCCGTCCTCGAGGCTCTCGGCGAGGCGGATGGCGTGAACGGTGATTCCGGCCGAGGCGGAGGCGATGAGCTCGGGCTCGGAGGCGCCCGCCTCGGCGATCTCGGCGCTCGAGACGCTTGGGATGGATCGAATGGGAAGCTCTGGAAATCGACGCGCCATCCAGTACGAGAACCGGCTGGTCAGGACCGCTCTTCCTCCGCTCTCGACGGCGGCGAGGAACTTGTCGAGCGGCTCCTCGACGCCGGGATAGTAGGAGAGCGTGCGGATCTCGGTCACGTCGTCGAGGAACAGGCTGGCGTTGGGGCGCCTCTGACCGAGCCTTCGCAGAAGCGAATCGAAGGCCGGCGTTCCGCTTGCCGCGACCCGTCCCAGGATCGAGCCCGCGAGGCGGGAGAGCTCGGAATCCAGAATCTCGGGCGAGCCCGAGACCGGCTCGAGCTGGACCAGCGCGCTCGGCGTTCCCCGCTCGCGGGCCTTGTCGAAGAGGCGCTTCAGGAGGTGAGACTTGCCTCCACCCCGAGGCGCTACGAGAAGGAGCACCGGCGTCGATTCGAGCTCGCGACCGATGGTCTCGAGGACCCCGGTGCGCGGAAGCTCGAACCTCATCGGGCGCCATCATAACCGGTTCTTGGGGGGAGGTTGCGGGATCTGGTAGACTCAGCATTCGTGAATGAAATCGGGGAGTAGAGCGAGAAAATGCCGAGTCTCGTGGTCGTCGGCACCCAGTGGGGCGACGAGGGAAAAGGGAAGTACGTCGACCTGCTCTCGGAGCGGATGCAGGTCGTGGTCCGCTACGGAGGCGGGCACAACGCCGGGCACACCGTAGTCGTCGGGCAGGACAAGTTCGTCCTGCACATCATCCCGTCGGGGATTCTTCATCCCGGCGTCGTCTGCGTCATCGGCAACGGCTGCGTCGTCGACCCCGATGCGTTCCTCGCCGAAGTCGACAAGCTGGGAAAGCAGGGAATCCACGTCGGCGACAACCTGCTCCTGAGCGATCGCGCGCAGCTCATCCTTTCCTACCATCGGCTCCAGGAAGCGCGTGAGGAAGAGAAGCTCGGCGCGCGCAGGATCGGCACCACCTGCCGAGGCATCGGTCCAGCCTACGAGGACAAGATCGGCCGCCGCGGCCTGCGCGTCGGAGACCTGAGGCATCCCGATTTCCTGAGACAGAAGCTCGACTACCTGGTGCGAGAGAAGACCGCGGCCCTCGGGATTCCCGAGCAGGCGCCGAAGCTCCGGGCTTCGATCGACGAGACCCTCGCGCGCTTCCGCGAGGTCGCCCTCCCGCACGTGGCCGATACCGCGCTCTTCATTTATCGCGCGATGGAGGCGGGCAAAGACGTGCTCTTCGAGGGAGCGCAGGCGACCCTTCTCGATATCGACCACGGGACATACCCCTTCGTCACGTCCTCTCATCCGACCGCTGGCGGCGCGGCGACGGGAAGCGGCATCAGCCCCAAGGCCCTCGATTTCATCCTCGGGATCACCAAGGCCTACATCACCCGCGTCGGCGCGGGGCCGCTCCCGACGGAAATGACGGAGGCCCTCGGCGAGACCATCCGCGAGAAGGGAGCGGAGTACGGCGCTTCGACCGGACGTCCGCGCCGGTGCGGCTGGTTCGACAGCGTGGTCGTCCGCTACGCGAAACGGATCAACGGCCTCGACGCCCTCGCCATCACCAAGCTCGACGTCCTCGACAGCCTGGACGAGATCAAGATCTGCACCCACTACGACTACCGCGGCGAGCGCATCGACGAGTTCCCGGGGGAGATCTCGATCCTCGCGGAGTGCGAGCCCGTCTACGAGACCCTTCCCGGCTGGAAGGTCTCGACCGAAGGCACGAACCGCCTCGAGGCCCTCCCCGAGAACGCGAGGAAGTACATCGCCCGCCTCGAAACCCTGTGCGGAAGCCCGGTTGCGATGATCTCGACCGGCCCGGCCCGGAGCGCGACGATCCTCGACATGGACACGCGCAGCCTCTCCGGCCTGGAACGATGGCTCCCGCGACATTGACGGAGGCTTCGAAACGCCCTAATATCTCGTGCGACGGGCCGTTAGCTCAATCGGTAGAGCGCCTGCCTTTTAAGCAGGATGTCGCTGGTTCGATTCCAGCACGGCCTACCAAGATTTTCAGTCCCCATCGTCTAGCGGTCTAGGACACCGCCCTTTCACGGCGGTAACACGGGTTCGAGTCCCGTTGGGGACGCCACCTCTTTTGAAGTACAAGGCGAGGCTGAAATCTCGGCATGAAGCCAGGCGCAAGGTTTCCTTTCCGGAGGAGTAGCGGCTTCGCACGGAGCACACCAACCTTCTACCGCGTGTGGTCGGCGCGCTGCCACCAGAAGAACGTCGCAACCAGTCCGGTGACGAAGGCCAGCGTGATCGCTACGTAACTGTGCAGGCCCAGATCCCCGGCGCGCGGGCCGGCCATTCCGCTGAAGAGCGCAGGCACGGACCACGGAAACCAATCCCCCCAGCCCAGGATCGCCGCGATCTGCGCCAGGAACACCGACAGGAAGGCCCAGCCGAGAGGCGCCATGTAGCCGCGCCCCATGCTGGCGAAGAGCGCGACGAACGGCAGGAGCATCAAATCGAGCAGCGCGACGGCGAGGAATGCCCAAAAGGAACGCCATGTCAGGTCCGCGGACCAGCCGGGGATGACGACGGCGTTGCCCATGGCGAGGCCGGCCGCGAAGACCAGCAGCGCCAGCCCGAGCGCCCACCACGCGATCAGGATGAATTTGGCGGCCACGATCGCCGCGCGGGACGTGGGCAGGGCCAGCAGGTCTTTGGCCGTGCGGTCCGAGAATTCCCGCCCGAATACCCAGGCGGTGACCATCGCGAACACGATCGCGCCGCCGATGGCGATTCCCTGCGTCAGTAAGCCGAAGAACGTCGGCCAGTCTGCGACGCCGGCGGCGAGCTGTGCTTTCGCGCTGATCAACCCCATCTCCCGGGCCCGGACCGGGTCCTTCAGGATGATCATCATCAATCCGCCGACGAGAGGCAGCATCATGAAACCGGCGGCCGTCAGCCAGATCGCGCGCGAGCGGCGCGCTTTGAGCGCCTCGGCCCAGAAGGCGGGGAGCAGGCCATTCATGCGCCTTGCTCCGTCAGGCGCAGGAAATACTCTTCAAGATTTTCCTCCTCGACCGCCAGACGCGTGGGAGGCGCGCCCGCGTCCACGAGGAGGCGCGCGATCTCGTCCGGGGCGTCGAGGGCCCGCGCCTCCGTGAGGAGGAGTGTGTCATCACCGGCAGTGACGCTGAAGCCGGCGGCCGCGAGCGCGCGCCTCGCCGCGTCCAGGTCACGCGCCCGCACCTCGAGTCGGCGGGCGCGCAGACGATCGAGCTCATCCGCCGCGAGCTCTTCGACCAGCCGTCCGTGGTGGATGAGGCCCACGAGCGTGGCAAGCCTGTCGACTTCGGTCAGGATATGGCTGGACATGAAGACTGTCACGCCTTTCTGGCGCGCAAGCTCCTGAAGCAGCTCGCGGATCTCGACCACACCCGCGGGGTCCAGCCCGTTGGCCGGCTCGTCCAGGATGATCAGCGCGGGCTCGTGCAGCAGGGCGCGCGCCAGGCCGAGTCGCTGGAGGTTGCCTGTCGAAAGCGCGCCCGCCTTCCGGTCCGTGTAAGAAGCCAGTCCAAGCCGTTCGATGATGCGCGCGACCGCGCCGGCGTCAGCGATCTGCTGCAGGCGTCGAGCGATCTCGAGGTTCTCACGGACGGTCAGTTCGGGATACGCAGCCGGCGCTTCGACCAGGTGCCCGACCTGCTGCCACGGTCCGCGTCCGCGCGGACCCACCGCCTGTCCCAGCACCCGGACGGAGCCCGCGTCCGGGCGGACCATGCCGAGCAGGCTCCGGATGGTCGTGGTCTTGCCCGCGCCGTTCAGCCCGACGAAGCCGTAGATCTCGCCGCGCTCGACCCGCAGATCGACCGACTCGACGGCCCGGACCGGGCCGTAGGATTTCGAGAGCCCGTTGGTTTCGATCGCAAGAGTCATTCGAAGGGGCGGATCATAACCCGCCGTAGAGAAGCAATTGGGGTGAGAGTATCTGAGCGGCTTCGACCCGCCGCGACCCGCGCTTATCCGTTCCGAGCTAGCTTACGCGCAAGCCGCCGCCGTAAGATCGCGCGGACAACTTTTACGAGCCGCCTTGGGGACGCCAACCGGCTCATGTCGGTCGGAAGACCTCCACCAGAAACGCGACTACCGAGCACAAAATCCAGCCTCCGATCAGTACTGCAAGGCCCATCAAGAAGGCGGGTTTCCCCTTGGGGTCGCGACGTAGACCGCGTCACCGCTTCGAAAGCGCCCATTTCCTGGCCGAGCGGAACTGTCTCTCGCTTCGCCACACGCCTCGGTCCATCCGATTTCCGATGGACTCCATCAGCGGCCGCGCCTGGGCGCGATCGCGCGCGTGCCGGCTCAGGACCGCGAACAGGCTCTCGATCTCGAAGGAATCGGGATACTTCTGGCGCAACACGAGAAAGCTCCGCTTCGTTAGCGCCCAGTCGATC
>DAISKN010000227.1:0-9503 GCA_036820975.1 Acidobacteriota bacterium
GAGAACCGGTACCTCTTCGTCTCCGCCGCCTTCGACGAGTCCCTGGTGACGGCTCCGCCCCGGCCCGCGAACACGGAGTTCGAGGGCAAGGAGGAAAGCGCTCTTACCGACGAGGACCGGACGAACCGCTCCCTGGCCGAGGCCTACAAGACCTGGGAGGAGAACGTGAAGAAGGGGCGGGAGACCGCGGAAGCCCTGACGAAGCGGTTCGCGCCCTGGTACTACGTGATCTCCGCCTCGAGCTTCGACAAGATCCACCTGAACAGGGGTGACCTGGTCAAGCGCAAGGAAACCTGAGCGAGGCCGTCAGCCGTCAGCACTGATGCTGACGGCTGGCGGCTGATCGACTATCTCGCTCCGATGCGGACGTTCGAGAAGATCACGAGCTCGAGGGACTCGTCGCGATCGCAATTCCCGAGCTCGATCCAGTGCGGATTGGGATGGTAGACGGGCCCGTAGTTGCGGTTGAGAATCTCGATGCCGTCCAGGAACACCTTCACGTGCTGTTCGCGGATGCCGGGGAACGTTCCCCACTCCATTCGCCACTCGTAGACGAGCTGCGGCTCGAAGTCGAAGAAGCTGATGCCGGTGTTGTGCTCCTCCCCGCGGGAGATCCAGCGTAGGCGCACGTCGTCGAACTTGGTGGTGCTGTAATCGAGCTTCGAGATGTTCACCCGGTAGGGGTTTTCGCGATAGTCGCCCTTGCTCGGGTCCCACATGCTGAAAAGGATGCGCTTGCCCGGCACCGGGTTGGGAGTGCTCAGGTTGGTGGTGGTGAACTCGACGCGTCCCTCCGGGTGGGTCGGAATCTGGTAGCGCAGGCAGTCGAGGTTCGTCTGGGGCTGCCAGCCGCCGGGAACGAACAGTCCCCCATGGACCTCTCCCACCGAGGAACCGTTGGTCAAGGGATCGAAGAGCACGAGGGAGCCCGTCGGCCGGTCAGCTTTGAACGGCTCGCGCACCCGGAACTCCGAGATCGCGGAATAAGGTCCCGCGCCGGCGCTGGTCACCGCAACCACTCTCCAGTAGTACTTCGTGTCTGCTTCGAGCAGTTCCGTCACGCGCCACTTGGTGATCCCGCCGAGACCCTCGCTGATACCCGTCTCGGTCAAGGCGATCTGCAAGAAAGCGGAGTCGAGGGCGAGGTCGACGGTGTAGGTGCGGGTTCCCGCGCCGCCGGTGGCGTTGCCGATGACCAGCTCGGGCTGCAGGTCCAGGACCGCCTCACCGACAGGAGGCTCCTGGGTGGTCGGCGCGGTCAGAGAGGGATCCGTGATAGCCAGGGGCCCTCCCGCCGACTTGGCTCCTCCCATGGATGAGCTGGTGGGCGAGCTCGGCGAGCTTTCTTCGTTTCCGCAGGCGTAGACGAAAAGCGCGAGGAGGATGGGGCAAAGGGATACGAGCAGCGTGCGTCTCATGTCGGGGTTGAATCCTTTCGAGTCAGTGAACCGGCGCCGCGCGGGGATATTGCCAGCGTTTGGCGGAGCCTGGATCCGGAGATGTTATCACAGAGCCGCGTACGGGGAAACCCTTTCCTGGGATAGGATTTCGAGGATGGGCGCCCTCGTTCTCTACCATGCCTTCTGCGCCGACGGCTTCGGGGCCGCCTGGGCGGCCTGGAAGCGCCTGGGCGATGAAGCGCGGTACGTTCCCGTCCAGCACGGCGTGCCGCCGCCTCCGATTCCGGCGGGGAGCGAGGTCTACATCCTGGATTTCGCCTATCCTCGCGCGGAAATCGAAGCCATGCGCGAGCGGGCATCGACCCTTCGAGTCATCGACCATCACAAGACGGCGGAGGAAGAGCTCCGCGGGCTCGACTACGCGATCTTCGACAACGAGAAGAGCGGCGCTGTCCTGAGCTGGGAGTTCTTTCATCCCGGCTCGCCGGTGCCCGAGATTCTCCGCTACGTCATGGACCGGGACCTCTGGCTCCACCGGCTCCCGAGGAGCCGCGAGGTCTTCGCCGGGCTGAGCTCGTATCCCATGGATTTCGCGGTCTGGAGCGCCCTCGACGTCGCGACGCTCGCCGAGGAAGGGACGATTCTCCTGCGGTACCAGAGGGAGCTCGTGGCGCTCGTCTGCGCCAGCGTGCGCATGGAGACGCTCGCCGGATACCGGGTGCCGGTGGTGAACGCCCCTCTCCTCGGATCCGAAGTCGGCGAGGAGCTGCTGAAGCGCTATCCGGAAGCGCCTTTCGTCGCGCTCTACTTCGACCGCGGCGACGGCAAGCGCCAGTGGTCCCTCCGCTCGCGCGAGGACTTCGACGTCGGAGTCGTCGCCCGCGCCTTCCAGAACGGCGGCCACCGCCAGGCCGCGGGATTCGAGAGCGACATCGGCCCCGACTTCATGCCGAAGCCGAAGAAGTGAGCTAGAATCCATTCGCACCCACCCGGAAGGAGAACCAGCATGATCGCCTCCGTCCTCGCGCTGTCGCTCTTGAGCTTCGTTCAACGGCCGGACGAACAGGTCCGCGGGGAGATCGAAAAGGCGCTGGGAAAGGACAAGATCAAGCTGCAGGTTTCGTTCCAGAACGGAACCGCGACTCTTACGGGCCAGGTGCGGAATATCTTCCAGAAGAACCGCGCGCTCGAGATCGCTCTCGGGCAACCCGAGGTCCAGACCGCGGATGCCGAGATCGAGATCGCGGCGCCGGAGAGCGATCAGAAGCTCGGCGAAGAAGTCGTCAAAGAGATCCGCAAGTACAGCCGCTTCACGGTATTCGACGATTGCTCGGCGTTCATCAAGGAAGGAAAGGTCGCGGTCTTCGGGTGGGTGACCGAGCCCTACAAGAAGACGGAGATCGAAAAACGGCTCCACAAGATCATCGGAATCCAGGAGTTCAAGAACGACATCGAGGTCCTCCCGGCGTCGTTGTCGGACCAGAGGCTGCGCGAGACCCTGGTGAACCGCCTCTACCGCGACTCCACGTTCTCCGATTTCGCCTCCATGCCCATCCCGCCGATCCACATCATCGTCTCGGGGAGCCGCGTCATCCTCACCGGTGTCGTGAACAACCAGCTCATGAAACAGAAGGCGGAGTCGATCATCCGGGGAACGCCCGGAGTGCTCTCGGTCGAAAGCCGCTTACGAATCGGAAGCTGACGAGATCTCCATCACCGCCCGATAGGCCTCGTCGATGGCCGCGTCGGTGTGGGGGCTCGCAGCGGCATCGGAGTTCGCGATGGCGACTCTTCCCAGCGGCCGCCTCCCGCGGATCGCGGGCCTCGAGGGCGAAGACGTGAACGCCCACTCTTCGGGATCGTAGAGCGTGTTGTAGGCGTAAGCGTAGCCGTGGGGCCACCGGTTCACGGTAATCGCGAGAACGTCGCCAGCCGGGTCGAAGCCGTAGGGGCCGAGAGTCCTCCCGAGCTGATCCCGGATATTGCGCTCGCAGGTCTCGAAGTCCGTCGAAAGCAGCTCCTGGCGCCCGACCCGGTGCTGCTCGCGCCGCGAGAGCCCGGGGGAACAGGGGTAGCGCGACATCCGGACCACGATCGGAGTCTCGGGATCCTGGGACGAGCGGTAGTCGCCGAGCGAGAGCGAGGGGCCGAGCCCGAGGCTCACGTGGTAGCTGCCGGGAGCCGAGACTCCCGAGACGCCCGCCTTCACGAAGGACTTCCAGTTGGCGACGAGAACGCTGGTGTAGACCAGAGGCGCCTTCACGCCGTCGAGGAGCGCTTTCTTCTGGTCCTCGGGAATCTCGCTCCAGATGTAGGGAATCACGTTGTTCCAGCAGGCGAGGACGGCGGCTCCCGCGCGCACCCGGAAAGCCCGCCCTCTCTGGACGTAGGTGACAGAGACCTCGCGCGCTCGCTCCAGCGGACCGTCGTGCTCGACCTTCACCACCGTGCTCTCGAGGCGGATGCGCACCGGGCTCTCGCCGCGGTCGAGGAGGCCGTAGTCGATCCGCGAGGCGACGACGTCCTCCATCGAGCCGCCGGGGACCGCCTTCGGCAGGAGAGCCCGAACGAGAAGACGCGCGATGGTGGCGTTGCCGTCGGGAAAGTACATGTCGGGATCGCCCGCGTCCGCCCTGGCGCCGTTCTCGCGGCCGTGAGCTCCGCCGGGCTCGGCGAGGAGTCGCTCCGGCGGCGTGGGCTGAAGACCGAGCCCAGAGAAGCCGGGAAACTCCATCTCCCAGGCGTAGAGCGCGGGCACGGCGTCGATACCCGTGCAGAAGAGACCCATGGGTCTCGCGTTGAGGAACGGAACGACGCCGGCGTCGGCTTTCGCGATCTCGAGGAGATAGTCGCGGTAGCTCACGCGCGCGAGCTTCTTCTTCTTCTCGTCCGGGGAGAGACCCGGAAGATAGTCTTCCTTACCCTCATAGAGGCGACCGAGATCGCTCTTCACTCTTTCCGAAAGGGGAGACGAGGCGAGGAAATCGCGGATGGGAAGCTTCCCGTAACCGGTCACGAGGCGGTCGGCGCCGAACGTCTCGCGATCGAAGAAGACGCTGTAGCCGAGCCCGAGCTTCTTGTAGAGATCGGAGACCTTTGCGACCGACTCGTAGTAGCGCGTTCGATCGATCCCGAGCTCCCACAGGAGCCCGGCGGCGACCGTCGAGTACTGGGCCGGCGCCTCGACATTGAGGGTCCCGCCGTTCATCAGGTACATCTTCCCCTGGTGCCAGAACTCGTTTCTCTTCGCGTGCCCGCCGAAATCGTCGTGATTGTCGAGGACGAGGATGCGGGCGCTCTCGCCATGGAGCTTCTTGAAGAAGTAGGCGGCCGAGAGTCCGCTGATTCCTCCGCCAACGACCACGAGGTCGTAGGGCTCGTCGACGGTCTCGGGACGATCCCAGGTCTTGCCGTCGCGCATCTGGTGCGCGACCTCGAACGACCCGGCGTGGCTCCCGCGCATTCCCGCGCGCGTCGGAGGATAGTTCTCGGTCTCCCGATCCTGAAGCGACCGGAAGGCGCCCACGGAGGAGGTGGGAAGAACCGATGACGTGAGGGCGACGGAGACCCCGTTCAGGAAGTCCCGGCGACTGATCGAGCGCCCCATACCGAGAGCGCGGTCCTGTTTCTTCGACATGGCGAGAGTATGGAGGGAGTCGAAGGGGGGTTTCAAGTTCCCGGTCACAGCAGGGTGCTGTAAAACGCATCCGCACCCTGCGCGAGCGGAGCGAGCCCGGCCCGCCGCAGTCCGCAGCGAGCCTGCGAGCGGAGGACTCCGCGCGAACGAGGAGCGAGCGCGCTTATGAATGGGGCCGACGACATCTTCGAGCCGCGGGGGTGGGGCCCCGCGGCATTGATGCACGTTAGAAAAAGAGTCTCTTCTTCGGCTTCTCGCGCTCCGCGGCCTTGAGCTTCTTCAGTGCCTCGATGGGGCGCCGATCGGGAGCCATCAGCTTGATCGCCCGCTGGAGCAGGGGCTCGGACTCGCCGAACTCCGTGTTGTCGGCGTGGATCAGGCCGGCATAGTAGTAGGCGAGGCCGCAATCGGGGTCGATACGGACCGTCTCCCGGAGCGCGTCCATCGCGGCCTTGGACTCGAACTCCGGCGCCTTGCGGTAGCGGCAGTACGCGAGCTCCGCCCTGTAGAGACCGTTCTGAGGCTCGCAGTCGTGCGCGAACTGGAGGAGCTCGAGCGCTTCGGCGTACTTCCCCTGCTTCATAAGAGCGATTCCCTTGGCGAACTGGGTCTCGGAGTCGAGCAGGTTGGACTTGATGGCGAAGGCGTTGCGCGCTTCTTCGCTGCTGAGCTGGCGGAAACGGCTCTGGCGGCGGCCGATGAGAGAGTTGCGGGTCTCGGGATTCGACAGCTCTCCGAAGGCGCGGCCGCCGGCGATGAAGAGCTCGCGCGCCTTCTCCTCCATCGCCTGGAGATCCGGCGACGCGAATCGTGCCGGGACGAATTTCGCGCAATAGTCGATGAACGCTTTCTCCACCTGCTCGCGGGTCGCGTCCTCTTTGATCCCCAGAAGATCGAACGCATCGAGCTTGCGGAAGCGGAGGTACATCTCCATCACCTGGTTCCGGATCTCGACCACGTTCTCCGCCGGTACCGGGGGAGCGGCGGTCGGCGGCGGAGCCGATGCGGCGAAGTCGGAGTCGGGAACGTCCGCCTCGGCATCGCCCTCCGGCTCCGCCTCGCGCCAGTCCTCGGGAATCGCGACGCCGATGACGGCGAGCGAATAGAGAAGTCTGAGCGCGCGGTTCCTGTCGGCGCCCGTTTCCGACTGAAGTTCGGAGATCGTCTTTCCCTGGGAGAGCAGCCGGAGGATCTCCTGATGTTCCTTGGAAAGGCGAAGCTCCTTGAGGGGAACGGGAGGCTTGCGATGAGCGAAGAATTTCTTCCCCTCGAACGGCGTCATGGCATCCGCGATCTCGCTCTCGGGCGCGATTTTAGAGATCCCGGTGAGGACCAGCTGCGGCGCGTTCACCTTGAGCGGGGAGTCGACTTCGGGAAGGGTGGTGGAAATGCGGAAGGCGCCGCTCTTCCAGGTGAAGGCGTCGAGGAGCTTCTTCGCCAGGTTCTGCTGCAGGATCTTGTAGAGGTCGTGAGGGCTGACGACGCCCTCGGTAACCAGGAGATCGGAGAACGACTGGCCGGTGGTGGCGCTCTTCGAGAGGATCGTGAGGTTCTGCTCCTCGGTCAGATCTCCCCGGCCCACCATGAACTTCCCCAGGGTGTCGGGGAGGAGGTTCGACTGGCAGTCCATGGGGACCCCATTCTCGAGGATGACGTCCTTCTTGACCTGCCTTCTTTCGATCGAGAGCACTACCGATCGATGGTGCACCGCGAGCGCGTGGAGAAGCACGGGAAACGGAATCTCACCCAGATCCCCTTTGGTCATCTGGGAAATGGCGAGGAGCTGCTCGTGGTTCGGAATCAAGGTTGGTTTTGTGGAGACGGTTGGTCTTCCCTGCCAGTCTACCCAACAAAACCCGCGAGTGCTAGAGTCAGCGAGACGATGAAGAATTGGCTCGCGAGGCTCGACGAGCTCGATACTCTCGTCCGCCGCGACAGCCGAAAGGCCTACGACTTCTACCAGGATGGTACGGAGGAAGGCCGGAAACCCCGGAGCAGGGGCATTCGCAGCTACGTCTCCACGGGGAAAGCGCTCTTCCTGAGCTTCTTGCGCAAGCTCAACCCGGCGCGGAGGATTTCCTACCTGGTGGGCCTCGGCTTGTTCGTTTGGGGCTTTCTCAGGGACGACTGGATGCTCGGCGTCCTCGGCTTCTTCGTCCTGAACTTCCTCCTGGCGCTCGAGCTCGCGGAGAAGCTCCTCACGAAGAACGAGCTCGAGATCGCCCGCGCCATCCAGTTCAGCCTCTACCCGGTGGGGAATCCCCGGCTTCCGCATCTCGACATCGCGAGCCACTTCCAGCCGGCGCTCGAGGTGGGCGGCGACTACTACGACTACGCGCTCGAGGGGAACCGCCGCTTCACGATCATCCTGGGAGACGTCTCGGGGAAGGGAATCGCCGCCGCGCTCTACGCCATGAAGCTCCAGGCGCTGTTCGAGCTCCTGGGAAAAAACGGTCTCGGTCCCAAGGAGATGCTGGTCGAGATGAACGACGTCATCTCCGAGCGCATCGAGAGGAACTACTTCATCACCGCCGTCGTGGGCATCGTCGACTTCCAGGAACAGAAGCTGGTCCTCGCGCGGGCGGGCCACAACCATCCGCTCCACTTTTCGGCGCGAACGAGTACGGCGAGCTGGCTCAAGCCCAACGGCGTCGGCATCGGAATGAAGACCAACCCCGGGTTCGAGGGCCTGCTCGAGGAGATCCGGGTTCCACTCGAGACGGGAGACGTTCTCGTGTTCTACACCGACGGCGTCACCGAGGCGATGAACCCGGCGAGCGAGCCGTTCGGGTACGGGCGCCTCGAGGGTATGCTCGCCGCGTCTTCGCATCTTCCCGCCGAGGGGATCAAGAAGGAGCTCCTGAAGCGGCTCGAGACCTTCCGGCGCGGCCGGGACTTTGCCGACGACGTCACGTTGGTCGTCGCGAAGATCATCTGATAGGTTCTCGACCATGCTAGCCTTGGTCGCCGCCGCGTCTCTCCTGGCAGCCGAAGAGACGGCGCCTTCTCTCGATCGGCTCTACTCCCTCCCGAGGATCATCGGCACCACGCCCGTGAGCCCGGCCTGGTCGCCCGACGGCCGGAAGCTCGCGTTTCTCTGGAACGACGCGGGCTATGACTTCAGGGATGTATACGTGATCGACGTCGCCGCGCCGACGCCTTCCCGTATCACCAGCCTGAGCCCGACGAGCCCGCCCCGGGAGGGAGACCCGGGAGTCGTCGACGTCCTGTGGCACCCCGACGACGGGAGGATGCTGTTCCGCCGGGGCTCCGAGCTCTTTCTGGTCTCGTCCGCCGGCGGGCCGCCCGAGAAGGTGGCCGATGGATCGCAGGCGCGGTTCTCGCCGGACGGGCGCTACCTCGCCTACCTTCGCCGAGGCGATCTCCTCCTTCGAGACGCGGACGCCGTCGAGCGCACCCTGGTCTCCGACCCGCGCGCCGAGGTGTTCGTCGAGAGCTTCGAGTGGTCACTCGATGGGGAAAGCATTGCTTTCGTGGAAGAGGACGAAAGCCGCGTCCCTCTCCGCGGCATTCCCGACTATCTGGCGAAGCCCGAAGTGGAGCTGGTGCCGGTTCGCCGGCCCTATCCGGGCGAGGAGTCGGCGAGCGCGAGGCTCGGGGTCGTCGGTCTGAACGAGGGAGCGAGCCCGAGGTTCTTCGATCTCGCGGGAGCTCCGGTCGACCCCATCTTCTCCTACCGCTGGTCTCGCAACAGAAGCCTCCTGGTCGATACATCGGACCTCTACGTCAAAACGCGGCGGATCCTCGTGGTCGAGCCGGGAGCGGGAACGGTGCGCGAGATCTACCGCGAGGAAGAGCCGGACAACGTCACCGCCTACTGGCAGGCGGAGTGGGCTCCGGACGGCCGAGCGATCTACTTCCTCTCGGATCGGGACGAGGACTACCACGTCTATCGCCTGTCGCTCGAAGGGGGCACGCCTTCGCGGATCACTTCGGGGGATTTCGCGGTGAGCCAGATCGCGGTGACCCCGGCGGCACTGGTATTCGTCGCCAACTCTCCCCGCCCCGAGGATCGACAGGTCTTTCGCGTCGGTCTCGAAGGCGGCGAGCCCGTTCGGGTGAGCCGCGAGAGCGGCACCCACGCGCCCGTGGTCTCTCCCGGCGGCCGCTTCGCCGCTTCGTTGTTCTCGAGCGACGCCATGCCTCCGGAGCTCATACTCAATCCGCTTCAAGGCGGCCCCGAAACCCGCGTCACCCGGTCTCCCCTTCCGGAGTTCGACGGGCTCTCCTGGGTGAGCCCCGAGTACGTGAGCTTCGCGCCATCGGTCCCGCCGCGGATGAGCGTGTAGTGCGGCTCGATCCCGGCGCGGCGGACCGCCTCCTCCGCGTACTTGAGCACCCGCGGGTCCTTTTCGAGCGGGTAGCGCATGTTGAGGTACTGTTCCTTGAACTCGAGATCGATTTTCGCTCTCGGGTAGAGACCCCTGACTTCCTCGACGATCCTG
>DAISKN010000228.1:0-4665 GCA_036820975.1 Acidobacteriota bacterium
GGAGGCGATCCTTCACCTCGTCCCAGAGCGCCGCCTGGCGGAGGCTGCGCTCGCAGGCGTTCTCGAGCGTCGCCTTGTCGTTGATACCGGCGATGCGGAGACCGTAGACCACGTTCTCGAAAATCGACTTGGGGAAAGGGTTCGATTTCTGGAACACCATTCCCACCCGCCGCCTCACCTCGATCACGTCCGTGGTCGCGGCGTTCACGTCCAGGCCGGAGACGCGAATCTCGCCCCAGATGCGGACGTTGTCGATGAGGTCGTTCATGCGGTTGAAGCAGCGCAGGAGCGTGGACTTTCCGCAGCCGGAGGGTCCGATGAGCGCCGTCACCCGTCGGGCCTCCATCTCCATGCTGATGTCGTGAAGCACGTGATTCTCCCCGTAAGCGAGGTTCACGCTCTTGCAGACGATCTCCGCTTCCGAGGGGCGGACGTCGGCGGAAACGCCTTTCGACTGGACCGCAGTCCGGATCCGCAGGCCCGAGTCGGGGGCCGTCGTTTTCATGAAGTCGTCGGTCATCTGCACATCTTCACCGGGCGTCCTCTCAGAAGGCCGCGGTGCGGTACTTCTCTCGAAGGTAGTTGCGAACCCGGACCGCCGTCAAGTTCAAAAGCACGACGATGAGGAGCAGGAAGACCGTCGTAGTGTAGACCATGGGCTTCGCCGCTTCCACGTTGGGGCTCTGGAAGCCCACGTCGTAGATGTGGAAGCCGAGATGCATGAACTTGCGATCGAGGTGGAAGAAAGGGAAGAAGGAATCGACGGGAAGCTCCGGGGCGAGCTTCACGACGCCCGTCAACATCAGGGGCGCCACCTCCCCTGCCGCCCGTGCCATCGCGAGGATGAGGCCGGTCAGGATCCCCGGCGCCGCCCCGGGCAGGACCACCCGGAGAATCGTCTGGAACTTCGTGGCCCCCATGGCGAGGGACGCCTCGCGCATCGAGCGGGGAACGGCCGCGAGGGCTTCCTCCGAAGCCACGATGACCACGGGCACGGTGAGAAGCGCGAGCGTGAGCGACGCCCAGAGGATCCCGCCGGTGCCGTAGGTCGGCGTCGGCAGCGCCTCGGGGAAGAACAGCCGGTCGATCCCGCCTCCGACGAAGTAGACGAAGAATCCGAGCCCGAAAACGCCGAAGACGATCGAGGGGACCCCCGCGAGATTGTTCACCGCCACCCGGACGGTGCGCACCAGCACTCCCTGCTTCGCGTACTCCCGCAGGTAGAGGGCGGCGAGCACCCCCAGGGGCACCACCGCGAGGCTCATGAGGAACACCATCATCACCGTGCCGAAGATCGCGGGCCAGATCCCTCCCTCGGTGTTCGCCTCGCGCGGATCGTCGGTGAGGAAGCCCAGAAGGCGGCTGGCGTAAGTCAACCCGCGCTCGATTACCGAGAGCTCGTTCGCCGGATAGGCTCGGTAGATGTCGAGGCTCCGGAGCTCCTTCTCCTGGCCGTCCACGGTCGCGAAGACGACGCGGGTGGCCCCGGCAGCCTCGAGGAGTGCGACGAGCTTCGTCTCGAGCTCGGCGAAGCGGCCCTGCTGGACCGCTTCGAGCCGCTCGATCTCGGCGCGCTCCGACGACAGGTCGAGCCCAGGCTCTCGCCCCTGGCGAAAATCGAGCCTGCGCGCTTCGAGTCGAAGACGTTCTATCTCGTAGTTGACCTCTCCGATCTCTCCCTTTTCGACCGCCTCGATCGCCGCGCGGTCGCGCGCGGCCTTCCCGACGAGCTCGCGAAGCGTCTCCCGCACGGCGCTCGGCTCGGTGGCGACCACCCGTTCCCCTTCCAGGATCCTGACCGGGGTGCCGACGAGAGGACCGTATTCGCTCCGCTCGACGAAGAAGATTCCCGCGGGGCGCTCCCGCTCCACGATGTCGGACTCGTCCACCCAGGTGAAGTCGAAGCCGTAGAGGTCGCGGTTTCCGGTTCTCAACTGGATGCGATGATTCAGAAGGTGGTCGGCATGGCCCGGGTTGGGGATGGCCTGCCTTTGGACGAGCTCTCCCGCGATGATGGAGCCGTCCCCGGTCGTTACCCGCTCGAGGGCGTGCGGCCAGAAGATACCCAGCCCGTTCACCAGGATGATCGCGAGCAGACCGAAGATCATCAGAAGACAGATCCCGAGGGAGCTCCCGGTGAACCAGATCATGTGGTCGCCGCGCGCCAGACGCTTTCGGAGCGACATCAGATCGCCTTGTACTTTTCGCGCAGCCGTTGTCGAACCAGCTCGGCCACGGTGTTGACGACGAAGGTCATGAGGAACAGGACCACCGCCGAGAGGAACAACACGCGATAGAGAGTGCCGCCGTAGGGCGCCTCCGGGATCTCGACCGCGGTGTTCGCGGAAAGCGTCCGCATGCCGTTGAACGGCGACCAGTCGAGAAGCGGGGTGTTCCCGGTGGCCATCAGCACGATCATCGTCTCGCCCACGGCGCGTCCGAACCCGACCATGGTGGCCGAGAAGATGCCCGGGCTCGCCGTGGGAAGCACCACGCGGGTCGCGGTCTGCCATCGGCTCGCCCCGAGGGCGAGGGAGGCGGCGGTGAGGTGCTGGGGAACGCTCGAGAAGGCGTCTTCGGAGATGGTGAAGATGATGGGGATGACGGCGAAGCCCATGGCGATCCCCACGACCAGGCTGTTCCTCTGATCGTAGACCAGGCCCAGGGACGTCGACAGCCAGCCCTTGAAATCGCCGCCGAAGGCCAGCGTCTCCACCGAAGATCCAATCCAGAAGGAGACGGCCCCGCCGACGAGAAGGAGTGGGAGGATGACGAACACTTCCATCCCCGGCCGAAGGCGCTTCAGGATCCCCCGAGGCAGCCGTTCCCAGAAAAGAACCCCCGCAGTGCCGAAGAACGGCAGGAGAGCGGTGAGGAGCAGCACCGGTACCACCGCCTCCTCGACCCGGGAGGAAAGCCACAGGCCGGCGATGAAGCCGATGACGACGCTCGGGAGCGCCGCCATGGTCTCTACCGTCGGCTTGACCTTCGCGCGAATCGTGGGATGCGCGAACTGCGACGTGTAGAGCGCCGCCATCACCGAGAGCGGCACCGCGAAGATGAGAGCGTAGAACGTCGCCTTGATGGTCCCGAAAACCAGGGGAACGAGGCTGAGCTTGGGCTCGAAGTCGTCGGTCCCGCCCGTCGACTGCCACACGTACTCGGGCTCGGAATAGCCCTCGTACCAGACCTTCCCCCATACCGCGCGCCACGAGAACTCGGGGTGAGGGTTCCTCAGGGAGTATCGGTCCAGAGTTCCGTCGTTTCTCCGGACGAGGATGCCGTCCGCGCGGGGAGTGATGAGGGCGGCATCGACCGGCGCCCTATCCCCGAGACCCGCGACGCGAAGGAGAGTGCGCTCGGAGGTCAGGTGCCTGAGGAAGATCTTCCCATCGGCGCTCCCGGTCACGAAGCTGCGCTCGCGCGTCGAAGACCCGATGGAGACGATCGGCGCTCCCTGCGACTCGAACTCGTGAGCTTTGACCAGCTCGAGAGGGGCGTCGGGGTCGGGCCGGGCGCGAAACCAGGCGCTCAGAGCTCCGTTGGCGTCCCCCACGAGGATGGTGTTGCCGCCGAGCCCGTACTCGAGCGCGGTGATGTCGACGTCCGAAGCCTTGATCGTTTCGGTGAGCCGAACGCCCTCGCCCTCGATATCCCAATGGTGAAGCCGGCCGGTCGCCGTGGCCGCGACGAGCTCGGCGTTTCGACCGAGGCGAACGTGAGTCACGCGCTCGCCTTCCCTCGGGAGAACGGTCTTCAGAACGGGCGTGGCGTCCTCGCCGAATCGCGCGAGCACGATCTCGGAGTCGCCCAGGAGAGCAGCGACGGACTTCTCGCCCTCGGGCGATTCCCGGTAGCTCGCATCGCGAACCGGTCGGGCCGCGGCGTCGACGGTCAAAACGCCCCGATCGCGGACTTCGATCTCGAGGTCGGAGAGAGTCTGTCCCTCGAAAACGGGACGGAAGCGGACCTGCAGGAGCGCCACCCGTCCATCGTCGGTGCCGGCGGCGAAGAAGTCCCCTTGAAGACTTCGGGACGCCGCCGTCAGACGCGCGCCTTCGAGGCCGGCGATGGGGACCTCGCGGTGGAGGACGCCGTCGTCGGCGCGGTAAAAAACGACCTTCGCATCGGGGAGGATCTGGAAGACGTACTTCTGATACTCGTCGACGCCGATCGCGAGGGCGCCGCTCTCTTCCGCCGGCGACGCCGCGGCGCCGAGCGACAGGGAGGCGAGCTTTTCCGCCGTCGCCGCGCGGAAGAGAGGCAGGGTCTCGGCGGCGATGAACAGGAAGATGAAGAGAACGCAGATGATGATGAAGATGCCGCCGAAAGTGATGAGCGCCCGCGCCGCCCGATCAATGCGCTTGACGCGGCCGATTCGCTTGGAAGCGGCGACGATGCGCTCGCGGACTCTGAGGGCGGTGGAAGCCATCGGGAATGAAGGATCCTACTCCAGCTTCGCCAGTTCCTCTTTCACGATCGAAGCGGGAAGCGGAAGGTAGCCGTCCTTGATGACCACCTCTTGCCCCTCGCGGCTGAGGATGAGCTTGACGTACTCCTTGACGAGAGGGTCGAGCGGCTTACCCGGCGCCTTGTTGATATAGACGTACAGGAAGCGGGCCAGGGGATACTTCCCCGACTTCACGTCTTCGTAGCTGCCGCTCG
>DAISKN010000228.1:4675-9470 GCA_036820975.1 Acidobacteriota bacterium
CGAGTACACGCCGCCCTTCTCGGACAGGGCGACCACCTTCACGCCCGAGGTCTTGTAGCCGATGCCGCTGTAGCCGATGCCGAAGCGATCCTCGGTCACGCCCTGCACCACCGACGCCGAGCCCGGCTGCTCCTTGACCTGATCCTTGTAGTCCCCGTTCTTCAACACGTGCTCTTTGAAAAAGCCGTACGTCCCCGACGCCGAGTTGCGTCCATACAGGGAGATCGGCCGGGAAGCCCAGTCGCCGGTCAGGCCAAGGTCTCCCCAGGTGGCCGCGCTCTTGCCTTCGCGCCGCCGGCTTTTCGAGAAAACGGCGTCCACCTGCGCCATGGTGATCTTCTCGAGCGGGTTGTCCTTGTTCACGTAGACGGCGAGGGCGTCGAACGCGGTCCGGATCTCCGTGGGCTTGTAGCCGAACTTCGACTCGAACTGATCGATCTCCGTCGCCCGCATCGGGCGGGACATAGGGCCGAACTGCGCCGTACCGGAGATGAGAGCGGGCGGCGCCGTCGAGCTCCCCTTGCCCTCGATCTGGATCCGGGCGTTGGGATACATCTTCTTGAACGCCTCCCCCCAGAGAGCCATCAGGTTGTTCATGGTGTCGGAGCCGATGCTGTTGATGTTTCCGGAGACCCCGGATGTCCTCTTGTAGGGAGCGACGCCGGTCTCTACCGTTACCTGCTGGGCAAAAGCGAAGGTCCCAATCAGCAAACAAGTGAGGCCAATCGCGAAATCTTTCATCGTGTTTTCACTCCTTCTGGAACCCAACGGAGACTCGCTCACTCCCCCAAAGGGAAACAAGCGATTTTCCGCCCGCTCGCGGATGGACATTATTACGGAATGGTTAATAGTCTATGACATCTGGATGAACGTCGTGTTACATGCACAGGATGGCCTCGCTCGCGACCCGCCCGCGGAAAGCCCGGGAAATTGTGGTAAAGTCCATGGGCACACGGCGAACTGCATGGGCGTCAAGGAGAACATTCTTCCGCAACCACCTGGTTTGAGGGAGCTTCTCCGCTCGATCGCAATCGCTCTCTCGAAGACGGTGGCGGGCATCTTCGGGTTCGCCAGGGACAGCATCGCGCGGGGGATCATTCGGGTCGGCATACCCGTGAATGCCGTCACCCTGACCGGACCGGTGGCGGTATCGGTGGTCTTCATGCCGATGTTCCACGGAACCCAGTGGCTCGCGGGCCTCGTGCTCATCGCCGCGGGCGCGTTCGACATGCTCGACGGGGCGGTCGCCCGGATCTCCCGTCGTTCCACCGCGTTCGGTGGTTTCCTCGACTCGGTCACGGACCGCTACACCGACTACTTGATGCTTCTCGGGATCCTGATGTACCTGCTGCGTCACGTCCACGGGCCGACGCGCACGCTCTACCTCGTACTCTGGGGATTCACTTCCGTGGGGACGGCGACGACGTCCTACATTCGGGCCCGCGCGGAGAACGTCATCCCGGAGTGCAAGGTGGGGTTCATGGAGCGGGCTGAGCGAACGGTCACGATCATCATCGGCCTCCTGGCGGGGAACGTCCACATCACATTATGGATCCTCGCGGTGTTCACGAACCTCATCAGCGCCCAGAGGATCCTCTACGCTCGCATGGCGATGAACGGGCGCGAGCCCAAGCGTAACTTCTGGCTATGGCGTTACCCGCGCCTGACCGCCCCGCATTTCACTCTCTGCGCGACCCTCATTCTGCTCCTCGTCGTCGGGCATCTCTTCATCGCTCGACCCTAGCGCAAGGTCCTCATCGGGCCTCATCTGAGAAAGTCGCCCCGTTTTTTCAATTTGGCGTTGACACCCCTCCGAAGGGTGAGTACATTCGCGCCGCGGTCACGGCCACGCGGCCGCGCGAGAGCGAATGAGACGAAACACGAAACGGATGTCGTGTGGATCTATTCTCGCCATCCCACTCGCGCTCCTCCTGAGCTATCCGACTGCGGCGCAGGAGGTGCAGTCGGCGGAGAAGAAACCCTCGATCTACGACAACATCTGGAAGTACACGCGCTGGTACGACAACGAAGAGAACCCCCTCATCCAGAGTTTCGTGCTCAGCGGCCGGTTCCAGCTCGATTACGCGAACGTGGACGCGGACCAGGGCAACCATGACGAGTGGAACATCCGGAGGTTTCGTCTCGGCGCCAAAGCGCGGCTCTTCGCGAAGCTCACCGTCCACGGGGAGGTGGAGCTCAACCCCCAGGAGAAGGACCCGGTCTATGTGCGGCTCACGGACATGTACGTCGAATGGGCCGAGAACGACCTCGTCAACGCGACCGTCGGAAAGCACTCGGCCCCCTTCACCATGGACGGCGCGACCTCTTCCAAGGAGCTCATCGCCATCGACCGCAGCAACCTCACCAACAACCTCTGGTTCACGCAGGAATATTTTCCCGGCGTGAGCGTCTCGGGTGAGCGCGGCGCCTGGACGTATCAAGGTGGGTTGTACTCTTCCGGGAGCATGAACCGGGAGTTCGGCAACTTCGACGGAAGCGCGTTCGTGCTCGCCGTCGCGGGCTACGACTTCGCGAAGCGGCTGGGCGCCCAGGACGCGGTGCTCGCTCTGAACTACGTCCACCAGGGCGCCGACCCCGACAACACCTTCACCCGGAGCTTCGGAAACGTCCTGTCGCTTAATTTCAAGCTGAAGGCCGACAACCTGGGTCTGCGGACCGATCTCGCCGGGGGCGACGGCCACATGGGGCAGAGCGACGTCTACGGCTTCATGGCGATGCCGTTCTACGATTTCGGAGACGGGTTCCAGCTCGTCGGCCGGTACACTTTCGTCCAGAGCGACGAGGTCAACGGGGTGCGGCTCGCGGCGTACGAGAACCAGGTGGTGTCGGGCAGAGGCGACGAGTACAACGAGCTCTACCTGGGACTGAACTACTACTTCTACGGGCACCGACTGAAGCTGCAGACGGGAGTGCAGTTCGCGACCATGGAAGACCGGGCGAACGACGGCGGCGCCTACTCCGGTGTCGGTTGGACTACCGGCCTGCGCGTAAGCTGGTGAAACCCCGGCGGAGGCGGGTCAAAACACGAGCTGCAGCTGGGTCACGAACGCTCGCGGGTCGTTGCCCGCGGCGCCGAAGAAGCTCCAGTGAAGAACGTAGTTGCACTGGAGCTTGAGCTGGTGCCGCTTCCAGTAGTACGTCGCGCCCAGGGAGACCCTCTTCCAGGCGGCCGCGTACGTCGCCGCATCCAGCCGGTCGTAGCCGCCCACGACCTCGACCCTCTCGGGAAGGACCATGTAGCCCGACTGCAGGGAAAGCTTGGATAGCTCCGCCTCGCCGCGGTCATAGAGCCCGCCGGTGAAGGCGCGATCCGTCGTTTCCCCTCGGACCCATTGGATCTCGGCGTCGCCAGACAAGCCGCGGCCTCTCAGAGCTCCGCTCACTTCGACGCCGTGAGACCGGTCCAGATCGGCGGCGTCTTCACGTGTGGAGCGACCGTTCTCGGTATAAGGAGTCCGGCTCCCATCGTTCGACCAGCGATAGGCGGCGGCGGCCAGGGCGAAGCGCAGGTGCTCGCTCCCGAAGTCTCCCTGGTCGTATTCGACCTTGCCGAGAGGCGAGAGCTCGACGCGGCCCGAAAGGGACCATCCCCGGTTCGAGTCCTCGCCGGCGTTCAGGGGGCTCTCGAACTCCATCTGCGAAACGTCGGGCTCGTGAGAGGCGAGGCCGACGCTCGCGGCCATGGTGAGACGCTCCGACGAGTCGCGGCCGTCCACCCGCGCACCCAACACCCGGTCCAGACTCCCGAAGTCGTCGACGCCGACGACGCCCCGTTCGACGAGGGTCAAGCTCTTGGAAGAGGATTGGAGCTGTCTCGAGTAAACCGCCTTGTCGTTTCCCACGCTGACCACGAAACCCTTCGACTCCCATCCGAAGTAGGAAACGAAGACGTCCTTGAACTCGACCTCTTCTCCTTCGATGGTGTCTCCGAAGTCGAACTCGACCTCTGCCTCCCAGCTGGGGGAGAACGAGGCTTCGAGAGCCGGACGAAGCCGCCGGAAGTAGAGTCTCTCTTCGGACCAGCCTTCATCCCCCAGGTGGTAGTACTGGAGCTGCACCCGGACGCCCAGGTCGAGCTTCAAGCTCGAGCCGTTCCGGTAGATCGGAATTGCGGCATCGACAATCCCCGGCGCCGAGAGAAGCGTGACGAGAGCGATCCCTCGTCGAACCATGCGGTCCAACGTGCTCGACCTCCACGGCGCTCGAAGCGCCGTTTGCGTTTTCGTGGATACTCCATGCTACCGAACGAGGACACCGTTGGCAACGACGGCGAGAGCGTGCTTTTTCGTTGACAGAAGCGAAGGGCGGTATCACTATCCAACATTGTTATCATGAATAGGAAACGTCTCGCGGTCGATTTCATAGAGCTCCACATCCTCCATCACGCATCGGAGGAGCCCATCTACGGGCTGTGGATGATCGAAGAGCTCGCCCGTCACGGATATCGACTGAGTGCGAGCCAGCTGTATCCGAGGTTCCACCGCCTGGTGCGGCGAGATCTGCTCGACCAACGTCGCGAGGTCGTGGACGGCAAGCTGCGGAAGTACTACGTCATCACCGCTCGAGGGCGCCGGTACTGGGCGGGACAGAAGCGACGGCTCGTCGAGCTCGTGAGTGAAGCCTTGAGCAGGGGCGAGCTGCGACAAGCCCTGGAGAGGAAGCGTTGAGACCCCTACGTGGCCTCCTGCTCTGGAGTGCGCTCCTCATCGTGTCCTCGCGGGCTCACGGCCAGACCGAGCCGACGACGCTGGCCGACGCGATTGCGATCGCCTCG